>WREG01000103.1 GCA_009779455.1 Oscillospiraceae bacterium | reverse complement strand
TCCCGGAGGCGTCCGCCATATCCTGTAGGCCTTTTTTCTTTTCCATCGCGGCCTGACGCTCGATTTCCTCCAGGACTTCGCTGTTGTATTCGGTGCTTTCCTGCGCTTTTACGAATTCGACCACTTTTTCGATCTCCGGGTCGGAGATATAGCAGCCCTGCACCCTTATCGGCTTCGACAGCGTGATGGGGGCGTAAAGCATGTCGCCTTTGCCCAGCAGCTTTTCCGCGCCGCCCGTGTCCAAAATCGTCCTTGAATCGACCTGCGACTGCACGGCCAGAGCCATGCGGCTTGGCAGGTTGACTTTTATCGTGCCCGTGATAACGTCCACGGAGGGCCTCTGGGTCGCTACGACAAGGTGTATCCCCGCCGCGCGGGACTTCTGCGCCAGCCTTTGTATGGACTCCTGCACCTCCTGTGACGCCACGGACATCAAATCTGAAAATTCGTCTATCACGATCACTATAAAATGCATTTTTTCAAGGGGTATTTCTTCACTTTCGCCGTTTTCGGCCATTTTGAGGCTCTTTTCGCATTTTTTATTATAATCCGTAATATTCCTTACGCCCGCGGTATTGAGGGACTTGTACCTGTCCTCCATCTCCTTGACAGCCCAGCCCAAAGCCCCCGCCGCCTTTTTCGCGTCCGTAACCACCGGCACGAGCAGATGGGGTATGCCTATAAAAGGGGTAAACTCAACCTGCTTCGGATCTATCAGTATCATTTTCACCTCGTCGGGCCTTGCGCTGAACAATATGCTCGTGATTATAGAGTTAAGGCACACGGATTTGCCCATGCCCGTCGCGCCCGCTATGAGCAGATGCGGCATCGCCTGGATGTTGCAGTATACGGGCGCGCCCGTTATATCCTTGCCCACCGCGACCAAAAGCTTGTTTTCGGACTTTTTGAAAATCGAATTCTCGACCATTTCGCGGAATGTGACCGTCGCCCGCCGCCTGTTCGGTATTTCCACGGCTATGGCGGCCTTGTCGGGGATGGGTGCCTCTATCCTGACCCCCGCCGGGGCGGCGAGGTGCAGGGCGAGGTCGTCGGAAAGGCTGGTGAACTTGCTTATTTTTACGCCCGGCGCGGGGGTCAGCTCGTAGCGCGTCACGGCGGGGCCCGGCACTATCTCGGATATGGCCGCCTCCACATTGAAGCTTTTCAGCGCGGATATAAGCTTTTCCCCGTTGGTCACAAGCTCGTCGCGGGACTGGGTGAACTGGGTCGTGAGCAGCGGCGCGTTAAGGCAGTCAAGGGGCGGCAGCCTGTAGCCGAACACCGAACCCCCGATATTATCGGTTTTAAAATCGCCTTCGGGCGGCTTCTTTTTATCTTCTTTTTCGGGTTTTTCCGATTGATATTCTGTCTTGACAATTTCAGGTTCAGCACCATCGGGCTTGCCCTTCTTTTTTTTGGACTGCCTTTTGAAAATTTCGTCAAATTCGGTTTTTTCACTTTCGCTGATGTCCACGACTTCCATATCCGTGTCCGGCACGGTTTTCGGCAATATATCCGATATTGTGGGGCGTCGGCTTCCGTCCACTTTTATGTAGTCTTCTAATGGCGCGTCGGTTGTCGCACCGGGTCCCAAGGGTATGTTAAAGGCATCGGCCTTCTTTTTAAGCTCGCGGGCTTCCGCCAGATCCCTTTTTTCCGCTTTCCGCGTCTTTATTTCGCCCGTTTTGTCCTTTATTTTTTTGACCGGCTTTTCGGCAGTGTCGAAAATTTTTACAAGCGTAGCGCCCGTCAGCAGCGCGGCAGACAAAAACATGAGTATAAGCGTTATGATCATCGCAGGGGCTTTGGTTTTGCCTATGAGCAGGAGCGCCCCGCCCAAAGCCGCGCCGAACGCGCCCCCGCCTGCGGCTTTCCCGGCGTACAGCACGTCCTTTATGCCGTTCAGGTAGTCAATGGGCGGCTCGCTTACCATTATATGGATAAAAGAGCCGATTAGAACGATCAGAACGGCGCAGTTTATAAGGCGCAGGATTATTTTGCCCGAAATTCTCTCCCTGCTCATTGCGACGGCAAACACCATAAGCAAAGCGGGCGTCAGAAACGCCGTAAACCCGAACAGGCCGAACCAGACAGCCCGGAGCTTGTCCCAAGGGCTGTCCCCGCTGCCGTGGATGAACGCCAGCGCGAACAGGAACAGCGACGCGGCGAAAAGCGACAGCTCGAAAAACTGGCGCTTGCCGAAGGTTTTAGTGTTTTCAACCTCCGGAGGGTCGGCTTCCGCCTGTTTTTTCGTTTTTTTAGGGGGTTCTTCCGTTTTTTTAGTCGTTTTTGTTGTTTTTGCGGGGGTTTTCTTTGTATTTTTTGTTTGTGGCATGGCGGCTCCTTATTAATTTTTATCATATTATCTCAACGCCCACAGGAACGCCATATTTATCTTCGGCTTTCGAGGCGCGTTCCAATAATTCGCGGAGCGTGATATCTTCCCATAGGTTTTCTCTCCACTTTGTATAATCGAACCCCGGATTTTTTATGTTTGCAATAAAAATTTCCGCTTCGATTATACCTAGCGTTTCACGCAACATTTTCATTCCCGCGCTTAATATCGCTGCCGTTTGTAAATCCCTCACCATTAGAAAGTCCTCCATATTTCTATAAATTTTATCGGATTAACAATTTCTATTTCATCAGTTTTATATTTTAGTACGCGATCGTCAGTTGTGATGAAATAATTGCATTTTGCCAATATCGCACAGGCTAAATGCGTAGCGTCTTTCTTCTTTATGCCTGTGTTTATAATTTTCGCCGCAAGCTCTTCAATTTCCGTAAAATGATTTTTCCCAATAAACCCGCTTGCGTTTTCGTTAATAAAATTAAGGATGCAAGCCTTATTTTCTTCAAACGGATTATCATCAACTTCAATTTGTGACATAAACGAATAATAAAGCATGACGCTTTTATATTTAACAAGCGATTGGATAAATATTTTCGCGTTTGCCTCAAGCCGGTTCCTTTCAAATGATAAATCGTCAAACGGCCTGTTGTAACAACAGTTGTCAAGATATATTTTTAACATAAGCCCTCCGTTTTTATAATAAGGTTTTTACATTTTACATTCTAAATTTTAAATTTCTAAAACATTTGAACAAACCCTACGACCACCGTAACCACCCCGACCACAAGGCAATAATAGCCGAAATACTTGAACATATCCCTTTTCAGGATTATTATGAGGGCTTTTATGGCGATTACGCCCGAGATTGCGGCGGCAGCCACGCCCGCTGTTATCGGCAGGAAGAGGGCTTTGTCGAAGCCGCCAGGGAGCGATAATGCATGTTTAAATTCGACCAAGTTCGCAGCCAGGATGGCCGGGATGCCCAGCACGAAGGAGAATTTTACCATATAATTCTTCGGGATGCCGAAAATCATGCCTGTCGAGATCGTGGAGCCGGAACGGGACACGCCGGGGAAGGCCGCCGCCGCCAGCTGGGCGAAGCCTACGAGGAACGCGGTCAAAACGCCCATTTTCGCGTGTTTCTTTATACGTTCGGACTGCAGGGAGCCGAAAATCAGAAGCGCGGCGGTTATCAGGAAGAAAAAGCCCAGGGGCAGGATTTTGTCGCCTGTCGTTAGGGCTGAGACTTTGTCCATAAGCAGATCGCCGCCGCCCACCGGCAGCATCAAAAGCAGGAGCGGGACGCAGGCGATTGCGAGCATTATAAGCATCGCCCTGTCCGGGTTCATATTTTCAAATGAAAACTTGCCCTTGAAAACGTCCCGAACAAGGTATAAAGCTTCTTTTAACAGCGTAAGAAGCGTTTTGCGGTAGAGTATAAGCACCGCCAGCAGGGTGCCCATATGTAGCATAACCGTCAGCATAAGCGGGTCGCCGCCCTCCCCCTCGCTGAAGAAATGCCGGAAAAGCATCAGATGCCCGCTGCTCGAAATAGGCAAAAACTCCGTCAACCCCTGGATTATGCCGGAAAATATCGCTTTTATTATGCTCATTCTTTTTCTTTCCCCTTTTTTGTAATGCATAAATAATAATGCAGAATGCAGAAATGTTGTCGAGCAGACAGCATTATCTTTACTTAATTTTATTGCCCGATTTAATTAAAGAAGTTCTAAAATCAAAAGTTTTAAATTGTATCATTTTCTATTACGCGACATTAAACTAAAAAAAAGAATAAAATTACAACGCGATTTCTGCATTCTGCATTCTGCATTCTGCATTATCATTGTCTATCATATCTTTAAGACAAGAAAGCGCGTCCGACAACCCGCCCAGGCTGTCTATCAGCCCTTCCTCCACCGCTTTCGCGCCGCCCAGTACCGTGCCTACGTCCATTACAAGCTGGCCGTTTGCCAGCATCAGCTCTCGAAATCTTTCCGGGTTCATTTTTGAGTGGCCCGATACGAAATTCACTATCCGTTCCTGCATATTCTCGAAATACGCCATGGTCTGCGAAACGCCGAGGACAAGGCCGTTCATGCGCACGGGGTGTATTGTCATTGTGGCGGAGGGGGCGATAAAGGATTTTTTCGCGGAAACGGCAAGGGGGACGCCTATGGAATGCCCGCCGCCCAGAACCAGCGACACCACGGGCTTTTTCATGCCCGCCAAAAGCTCCGCGATGGCAAGCCCCGCCTCCACGTCGCCGCCCATCGTATTCAAAATGACAATAAGGCCTTCTATTTCTTCGGTTTCCTCAATTGCCACCAGCTGAGGTATCACATGCTCGTATTTCGTTGTTTTATTCTGTGACGGGAGGATATTGTGACCCTCGACCTGACCTATCACAGTGACGCACTGTATGACGTGCCGCCCGTCTTTCACGGTTATTGAGCCCGTATCGTTTGAACTGCCGCCGTTGCCGTCCCCGCTGTCGTCGTCATCATTGTTCGCGGGCGGCGAAAGCGGCGAGGGGGCTGTGAAGCTCTCGTCATAGTGAACCGTTGGATCTCTTTTTATATCATAATTTTTCATGTATATATTATATATGATAACAGTAGTAATTATACATTTCCGCGCTTTTAAAGTCAAGGGGGTTGGAATTTAAAATTGAAAGTTGAGAGTTGAGATTTGTTTTTTTTCTGCCTCCTATAATACTTCACTAAATTATTTTACAAAATATGCTTTACATTAGTGTTTTTTAATAGTATAATATAATTGTAGATCAATATAATACCAATTTATCATAGAAAGGACGATTACAGTATGGAAATTACTATTGTCGGGCGCAAATGCACGCCCAGGGATTCTTTTAGAGAGAGGGCGGAGAGGAAACTCGCCAAAATCGGCCATTTTTTCGGCGGGGACGTCGAGGCCAAAATCACCGCCACCGTCGAAAAGGCGTACCAGACCGTGGAAGTCACAATTGTAAGCGGCGGGCTGACCTTCCGCGCCCAGCAGCAATGCGAAAACATGAACGACGCCCTCGACAGGTGCGCGGATCAGCTTGTGAGGCAGATCCGCAAGAATAAAACGAAGGTCGAAAAGCGGTTAAAAAGGAGCAGCCCGGCCGAATTTGATTTTGCCGTCCCTCAGGGTGAGGATATCCCTGAAGAAATTGATTACGAAATAGTTCGCAAGAAGGTATTGACGCTTAAGCCTCAGAGCGTGGACGAGGCTATCCTCGAAATGAATATGCTGGGCCATAAGTTTTATATGTATCTTGACGAAAGCACGAACGGCGTCGCCGTTATCTATCAAAGAAGCAACGGCGGATACGGGCTTTTGACGCCTGAAATCACATAAAACGCAAAATATGGGCAAAAATCGGGCAAACGCTTGTTTTTCAGCGGTTTGTCCGATTTTTTGATTTTATATGCTTCTTATATGAACTGCCTTAAAATCCCAAACGAAAAGTAGTCGGCCATCATTGAAACGGCTTCCTGCTCCACCCTGTCAAAAGCTTTGATGTCCTCCGCGTAATTGCCCGCGAGCCTCATAGCCACCTCCTGAGTTGTTAAGTCAAGGTGGGTATATAACATATTCCGAAGCTCATCAAGGCCGTAATACGGGTTGATGCTGTTAAATGCGGCGGCCATTTTGTCCGCGTTTGCGTACCATTTCGTTTTAAGGTTTTCCGCGTCCGCCGTTCTGCCGTCGCGCAGGGCGGTTATCAAATCGGCCCCTATTTGCAAATGCTCCGTCAGAAGCCGCTCAATTGCCCCCGCCGCGACCGGGCCGTAATATCCCGCGAATATATCGGCGATATCCTTCGGGTTACGCATAAGCCGGGCCGTGACCTCGTTCAAATCCTTCAGCCTTTCCGCGATGCTTATAAGAAGCATCCTCGTCCAGTAAACATGCTGCACCCACGCCATACGCATGTCGTTGAATAAATTAAACTGCCGCAAACCGCCGTCCGTTTGGGAATTATGCATAATATCAACTCCTGTTTGTTTTTTATAGTATATTCGCGGTTTTTGTTTTTGACAATAAAAACCAACCCAGCTAGAGGTTGGTTTATTATATTTCAAAAAGAAATTTCGCCGCCGGCATATTCATAGGTTTTCTTTTTTTAATATCTTAAAAATGTTAATTACGTAGGCTGTTAAGCGGCGCGGGGATCCTCCCGCCCCTTTTTATGAAATCCGCCGAAGAATATTTATTTACGGCCATGACGGGCGCGCTTCCCAAAAGCCCGCCGTAATCCACGATATCGCCTACTTCTTTGCCCGCCGCAGGGATTATCCTCACGGCGGCGGTTTTGTTGTTTACGACCCCGATGGCCGCTTCGTCGGCTATTATCGCGGAAATTGTTTCATGAGGGGTGTCGCCGGGTACCGCTATCATATCAAGGCCCACGGAGCAGACGCAGGTCATGGCCTCAAGCTTTTCCAGCGTCAGCGAACCCGATTTTACGGCGGCTATCATGCCTTCGTCCTCGCTGACGGGGATAAACGCCCCCGAAAGCCCTCCCACATGGCCGCTGGCCATAACGCCGCCTTTTTTTACGGCGTCCTTTAATAAAGCAAGGGCGGCGGTGGTGCCGTGTGTACCGCAAATATCAAGCCCCATTTCTTCCAACATACGGGCGACGCTGTCCCCCTGCGC
>WREG01000102.1 GCA_009779455.1 Oscillospiraceae bacterium | reverse complement strand
GCGGTTTATCTGCCTGAATTTGTCATATTTCGCCTTAATGACCTGCCCGTTTGCGTTAAGGACGCCCATATCGATAAGCGGCTGTATTATTGTCCCCTCTTCAAGGATATATTTCTTTTTGCGGTTATGCTCATTAGAGGGGTCAGGATTTAGGCGGCAGGAGGCGGTGGTTTTTTTCGCCTTTTTAAAAAAGGTGGGTTTGCCGTTTTTGCTTATCATTATCGAATATTCAAATCTCGCGTCCCAAGCGTTGGCTTGCATAAAGGTATCTTCCAAATATCCGGCACATATCTCGATTGTTTCGGTTTTAGACAGGTTTTGATGAAAAACCTGCGCCCCTTCGTAACGGGCAAGCTGATATACACCCTTAAACGGCGTGATTTCAAGCTTTTTGATGTTGGCCGCTTTGTCGCGGGGCTTGCTTATGACCATTTTGTAAAAACTGTCTGTGAAAACGGCATTTAAATATTCTGGTATTTTTTCCATTATTAACCCCCGTATTCCTAAATCCTAACCCCTATTCCCTAACCCCTCGCGCAAGCGCTCCGCCTGCGACGGCCTTAAATACACGGGAAGCAAATCGAAACAGCTGACGGCAGGGGTTCCCGCCATATATTTTTCGTATGCCAGCATAGCCGCGTTAACCGCATTTTGGGGTTGAGAATTGAGAGTTGAGAGTTGAGAGTTGTTTTCCAAGTGTTCGTAAGCTATTTTGCTCCCGCATCCTGCCAGTACCTTTTTTTTGCCGTATTTATTTAACAATTCGGCTAATTCGTCAAGATGCAGGGCGCTGTCCTCCATCAGCCTTTCCGATTTTCCGCTTTTATTCCCGCAGCCAAACAACGCGCAGTAAACCTGCGAACAGCGGGCATCCATAACGGGGACTGCGATGCAATCCTCATTCCTCAGCGGGTAAGCTATCGCTTCAAGGGATGAAATCCCCATGCATTTTATGTCAAACGGCTGGGCGAGGCCCTTGGCGGCGGAAACGCCTATCCTCACCCCCGTAAACGAGCCGGGGCCTGTGACGGGCGCAATCAAATCCAACTCCCGGACGGCCAAACCCGCCTCTTTCAAGACCCCGTCAATTAAAATCATCAATGTTTCGGAGTGCTTTAAGCCCGTATCAATAAATTTTTCGGCTGTTATCGCGCCATTTTCCGAAACCGCCGCCGAAGCCGTAACAGACGAGCTGTCAAATGCTAATATTTTCATCTGAAATTTCAATTATCCTCTCGTTTTCATTTTCCCCATATGATATTTTTATTTTTATCATATTATACTCCTCCGACAGGAATTTTTCAATATTTTCGCTCCATTCTATGAGGGTTACAGCGTTTTCTTCCAGATAATCGAAAAACCCTGTGGAATAGAGGTCGTCGAAGGTCTCGATTCTGTACATATCGAAATGGTAAATCCTAGGATTTCCGCCGTAATCGTTTATTATGGCGAAGGTGGGGCTTGATACATTGCTTAAATTTTCTAAACCTTTTACGACCCCGGCCGCAAACGCGGTTTTGCCCGCCCCCAGCGGGCCGTAAAAGGCGAGGATTTCACCGCCGCGCAGGTTTTGCGCATACTTTTCGGCAAAATCAATTGTATCATTATAAGAATGCGAAATAAATCTTGTCATTAATACCTCTTGAAATATTAATAAATAATATGTATAATAACCTAAAGTTCTATTAAAACAGGAAACAAAATGCGGAAATTTTTAAACTTTATCAAAACTTCCCTGCGCGAAACGGACAAGCTCCTTTTTTCGCTATGCCTCATCGCGTCCGTTTTCGGGCTGCTTGCGGTAAACAGCGCGACAAAGATCAAAATTACCGATGGCTCCGCCGTGTCGCGGGATTTCACCGCCATGCTTATAGCCGTGGCCGGCGGGATTATTTTGGCCGCGCTGATTTCGTATATCGATTACGAGGTTATCGTAAAGTTATGGCCCGCCATAGCCATATTTTGCGTAGGGATAATGGTAGCCCTCTATTTTATCGGAACCCCTCCCCCGGAGCGGCCCGACGCTAAAACATGGATCACATTGGGGAATACGGGCTATTACTTCCAACCCTCGGAAATCGTCAAAATAGGCTTCATAGTGACCTTCGGGATGCATCTCGATTATATAAAGGAAAGCCTCGGCTCGCTTAAAACGCTGCTTTTCCTCGTGCTTCACGCCGCAGTGCCCATTGGGCTTGTCACGGTTTCGGGCGACATCGGCAGCGCCCTCGTGTTTATAATAATTTTCGTCGGGATGGTCTTTACTTCCGGCGTGGAGCTTAAATTTTTCGTCATGGGCGCCGCGGCATTTGCCGCTTTGTCGCCGGTTTTATGGAAATTTATTTTTACGTCGATACAAAGGGACCGCTTTTTGGCGCTTTTCAACCCCGAAAAATACCCGAACGTCATTTACCAGCAGCAGCGGGGCCTTGAGGCCATAGGCTCGGGCGGTTTGACCGGGATGGGCCTGTATAAAGGCGTTTTGACCCAGGCGGGCATTGTGCCGGAAAGCCATAACGATATGATTTTTTCAGTCGTGGGTGAAGAAACGGGGTTTTTGGGGTGCGCGGCGGTCATTTTGCTTTTGGGGCTGATTTTTTATAAAATAATCCGCACGGGGCAAAAATCAAGGGACAACGCGACCTCCCTGATGTGCTACGGCATGGCCGCGATGCTCATAGGGCAGGTTGTGATAAATATCGGGATGTGCCTCATGCTCCTGCCCGTTGTGGGGATAACCCTGCCGTTTTTCAGCGCGGGAGGCTCGTCGAACCTGTGCCTTTACATAGGTATAGGGCTGGTGCTGAGCGTCCACCGCTTCAACCAGTCGAGGGAGGCCGTCAATTTCCGGCTGGCGAGGATAAGGACGCCGTTTTCGGATGTGTAGCGCGGCTAGGAGTTAATGGCTATTCGGAATTTATGTCCGTTTTCCGCAGGAAATTCGCGCCATCGTTTTTGCGCGTATTTCGCATTGTGAAATACGCGCTGCGAAACGGACAAAACTTCCGGTTTGAAAAATTTATTTTTCAACCTTACACCAGCATAATATAATTGCAGATATTGAACGTAAAATGCACAAAGGCGGAGCCGTATATGCATCTGTCCCTTTTGGCGATAACGCCGAATACAATTCCGCCCGCGAGGGTGTAAAAAAGCAGATAAATCAGGCGGGAAAGAGTGTTGCTTTCAAGCAACACCCTGACGGGGAGGTGGACGAGCAAAAACAAAAACGCAGTAAATGTAACCCCTCGGATATAGCCGAGCCATTTAATCATTATGTTTTGCACATACCCCCTGAACATTATTTCCTCGCAAAATGCGATTATTATATTATTCGGCGCTTCATGCAGAAGGTATGAAAAATCCGACTGCCCTTTATTTATAAAAAATATCCGTATGAATGAAATAACACAGGCTGATATAAAAAGTGTGGCAATAAAATAAAGCTTGTCTGAAACCGCGTTTTTGGCGTTCCCCGTTTTCAGGCCGAGAAGAGGGATAAGCTTTCGGTTAAACGCGAATTTCTCAATTATAAGGATTGCTGAAAACAGCGCCGAAGCGGCTGTATACAGGTATACGGTAAGGGCTGCCGATTGGATATGGTTAAGGTCGAAATAATAGCCCTGCGAATATACATTGTATACATAATAATTGAACGCGAAAAACAGCAAAGTGATAATAAGCGTGAAAGCAATGCAAAACCCCACGCTTATTCTCAGCTGTTTTTTGTTTTCATTTTTTTGACATGACATTGCCCGCCGCCTTCGCCATCAGCTTTTTCGTCCCCGTTTTTTCAAACGCCACTTCCAATAAAACGTCGTTCCCCATGTTTTCGGCCGAGAGTATGACCCCCGGGCCGAATTTTTTATGCTCAACGGCGTCGCCCGCCTTAAAAGACGGCAGGGCCTCTTTTTTAGGGACCTCCTTTTTGATTTTGTCGCTTACGCCGAAGCCGCCCGCGTATTTTTTCATCGGGACTTTAAAAGTGTCTCCGCCCGCGTAAATGATTTCATTCTCATCTTCGGGAGCATTTGGCGCAATTCCGTAAAAACCGCTCAATTTGTTATCATCCTCAATTTCTGTTATATATTCGCCGGGCACTTCTCGCAGGAAGCGCGACGGGAAATTCCTCACTGTCGAGCCGAACATCAGCCTGCTTTTCGCGTTTATCAGGTAAAGCTTCTCTTTCGCCCTCGTTATGCCCACATAGGCGAGCCGCCGCTCCTCCTCTACGTCGTCAGGCTCGAAAGCCGAACGCTGGCTTGGGAATATGCCTTCCTCCATGCCGACGATGAAGCAAACGGGGAACTCCAGCCCCTTTGCGGCGTGGAGGGTCATAAGCACCACCGCGTCCGTGTCCGCGTTGTAGTTGTCTATGTCTGTGAGAAGTGCGACCTCTTCAAGAAAATCCGTTATTGTCGATTCGGGGTTTTCGTCCGCGAACCTTTTAAGGTTGTTTGTCAGCTCGTTGATGTTTTCAAGCCTTTCCCTGCCGGCCGCCTCGTCCTGCTTCAAATATTCAAGATAGCCCGTTTCTTCCATAAGCTTCAGGAAAACCTCGTTCATAGGCCTTTCTTCCGCAAGCTTTGAAAATTCAGTTATCATATTCGCGAAGCTTTTCAGCCTTGCCGCGCTTTTCATAAGGCGCGGGTATTCCTCCGCCGATTTTATCACGTCGAATATGGACAGGCCCAGCCCGGCCGCTATATCCGCCGCCGCGCCCACTGTGGCGTCGCCAATGCCGCGCTTAGGCTCGTTGATAATGCGCGTCAGCCTTACGTTATCGTTGTGGTTGGCTACGACGGCAAGATAGGCAACGGCGTCCCTTATCTCCTTGCGGTCAAAGAATCGGTGGCCGCCGATTATCCTGTAGGGTATGCCGGCTTTCACAAAAGCCCGTTCAAGCCCCGCCGACATGGCGTTCATCCTGTAAAGGACGGCAAAATCGCCGAAAGCCTTGCCGGAAGCGGTTTTTATAATTTCATCCGCCACGAACCGCGCTTCCATGGTTTCGTCCATGGCAGCCTTGACGGTTATTTTTTCGCCGCCGCCGTTGGAGGTCCAAAGGGTCTTGCCTTTGCGGCCCTCATTGTTCTTTATAACCTCATTCGCCGCGTTCAAAATATTTGAGGTGGATCGGTAATTCTGCTCCAGCTTAACGGTTTTCGTGTTTTTAAAATGATCCTCAAAATTCAGGATATTTTCAATGGTCGCACCCCTGAAACGGTAGATGCTCTGGTCGTCGTCGCCCACGACGCATATATTCCCGTGCTTTTTCGCCAGCAGGCTCACAAGTATATACTGGGCGAAGTTGGTGTCCTGGTATTCGTCCACCATGATATATTTAAACCGCCCGGAATATTTGTCAAGCACGTCCGAATTTTCACGGAAAAGCTTTATTGTGTTGAAAATAAGGTCGTCAAAATCCATCGCGCCCGCTGTTTTAAGCGCTTCCTGATACATTTTATACGCCTGCCCTATTTTTTGGAGCCTTACGTCCACCATTGCTTCTTTTATATATTCATCAGGGGTCAGAAGCGCGTCCTTGGCGCGGCTCATGGCGGATAAAATGGTCTTATGGGAAAGGTATTTTTCCTCAATGCCCAGCTTTTTCTGGCAGTCCTTCATCAATCTGGCGCTGTCGTCCATATCGTAAATGGTGAAGCGGGACGGATAGCCTATCCGTTCGCACTCCCGCCTTAAAATCCTTACGCAGCACGAGTGGAAGGTGCTGGCCCATACTTCCTCGCCCATCGGCCCCAGCATTCTTTCAAGCCTCGATTTCAATTCGTTGGCCGCCTTGTTTGTAAAAGTAATAACAAGGATTTCCCAGGGCCGGGGGGCGCCGACGCGCAAACAGGCCGCCAAATCCGCGTAAAGCCCCGCGTTTCCCCGCAGCATTTCCCCCGCTTTTTCCAAAACGTCCTGATTGACGCGGCCAAAACAATCGGAGGAATTATAAGCGCTCCCGTATTTCAGCAGGTTGTACACCCTGTTGATGAGAACCGTGGTTTTGCCGCTGCCCGCCCCCGCCAGAACCAAAAGCGGGCCTTCCGTATGCACGGCGGCCTCGAATTGCCTGTCGTTCAGCCTTGACAAATCGTTTTTTATGATTTTTTTTCGTAAATTCAGAAATTGTTCTGTCATATTTTATTTTAACTCCGGTTTTTAGTTGTCAAAAAGATAAAAGGGCGTTTTTTGAAATATTTAATATTATAGCGTAAATTTTTTTATATTACAACCTCTTTTTTATTTTTGCACAGCTTTTTACGCGAGGCAGGGACGGCCGCCCTGCATATTTTTGCAAAAACACAAGGGGACGGTTCTCCTGTGTTGTCTATTTTAACCCATGCTTTCTGTTTCCTCAAGAACACAGAAGAACCGTCCCCTTGTGTTTTATGTTTTAAATATTATTTAAACAGATTCCCCCCGAACGCGTCAACCGCCACAATAAGCGGGAAATCCTCCACAACCAGCCGCTTTACCGACTCGCAGCCCAGTTCCGGGTAGGCCGTTTCCACGCAAACCTTCACGGCCTTTGACGCCAGCGCCCCCGCGCCGCCTATGGCGCAAAAATATACAGCGCCGTTCCTTGCAATCGCGCCGCATACGTCCCCGCTCCGCTCCCCTTTGCCTATCATGGCCGCAAGCCCCAAATCCAAAAGGCGCGGCGTAAACCTGTCCATCCTGACGGAGGTGGTCGGTCCGAAGCTGCCTATCTTGCCCTCGTCGTCAGTCGGCGTCGGCCCCGCATAATAGATTATAGCGTCTTTCAGCGGAAAAGGCAAGGGTTCGGTCTTATTTAGCTGTTCGGTTATACGCAGATGCGCCGCGTCCCTTGCGGTATAAACCGTACCGGAAAGAAGGACGCGGCCACCCGCTCTTAAAAAAGCCGAAGCTTCCCTTATATCGGATGCTCTTATTTTATCAATTTTCATAGCCGAAATAATCCGCGGGCCGCTGTATCCTGTAGCAATCGGCGATATCCGCGCTCACGGCGGCTTCCGGCTCTGCGCTTGCGCTTAAATGGGCATTATCATCAGGATCGGCATAAATACCTGCGGGATATAACACGCCTTCCTCCCGTGTTTTAAAAACAGGCTCGGCGTTTGGGGCGGGGGTTC
>WREG01000101.1 GCA_009779455.1 Oscillospiraceae bacterium | reverse complement strand
GTTTTTAGGGAAAACGGGCCTTGTTTGCCCCGGCAGGCTCCCGGAAGCGGGCGAACACTTCCATGAGGGCGGTATCGGCTACCACATAAGAAAAGGCGATCATAATCTGACCGCCTATGACTGGAATAAATTTATGGATTATATACTGTTTATCGCTAAAAATTAGTAGTTCTTCTTTCCTTCGCTGTTCGTTCTTGACATTTTTCAAGAACTGCTCAGTCCGAACAACTACAATTTTTATGCGATTAACAGTATATTTCTGTATAAAACCGCCAAAGCCTTTCGCGGTCTTTTTCCTCGGCGTAATCGATCCCTATCCTTTTGGAACGCTTATAGTCAAAGGCAACAAACCCGTCGTCCTCCAGCCACAGCTTTTTTGACAGAATCAGGTTTTCGCCGTATAATTCCCTGTCAATTTTAAGCGCTTTTGTGAGCTTTCCGGGGCCTTGAAAACCTTCAACCCCGCGGATAAGCACGGCTTCGGGGAAACCTTCCCCCCCTGCGACAATATTCAGCAGATGGTGGATGCCGTAACATAAATATATGTACGCGTACCCGCCTTTTTCATACATTATTGAAGTTCTGGCGGTCTTTCCCCTGAACGCGTGGCAGGCGGTGTCGTCGCCCCGGTAGCATTCGGTTTCGTTTATCCGCAATTTAAATGTTTTGCCGCCTGTATCGCGGCATAAAAGCTTGCCTAAAAGCAAAGGCGCGAGTTCTTCCGCGCTTTTTGAGTAAAAATTCCCGTTTAGTTTCATATTTATAAAAATCCTTAAATATTATAATTTTAAATGTCATTATTCTAAAAAGCAATAGACAGATACGACAAAAAATGATATAATGCAAGTTAATATATTATACATATTTAAAGAGGTGCCGCAATGGCGGAGACAATGCAGCAGGGCCGTAAATTTGTACGGACGGCGGAATCAATGGGTTATGTCATGTTCGACGTATCGACCAAAATCCCGATAAAGGGCGAAGATGAGTTTATTGACAGGGTCTTGAATATCGACAAAGGCCAGCAGGCGCTCTGGCAGCCGCTGCGGACTGTATGGGACGTTATAAACGACCTGTTCTGCGCGGCATGGATCGATAAAACCCGCACGCGCTTCGGCAAATTCAGGCCTTATCTGCTTCTTTACCCGATTTACGGGCTTCCGGTATGCGCTCTGTTTTTCATGCTTCCCTATATTTTTTGGGACACGGGAAGTACCTTCGCGCCGAAAATCGCCTCGTGGCTTATATTAAGCATGTTCAACGAGCTGACCGCTACGATCGGCGATATAGCCCGCACGGGCATGATGGCGAATATCACGCCGAACCCCCAGGAGCGCCTGGGGCTGATAACAAAAGCCAAATTCCTTGAAATGTTCGGTGCGGACCTCCCGAAGCATGTGTTCACCATCCTCCGGGACGTAATTTCGCGCAATAAAAAAAAGGCCGCCATTGAAATCAATATGAATATGCGGACGCTGTATACGTCCCTCGGTCTCAGCACCCTGTTTATCGCCGGCTTAATGTCACTGTATTTCGCCATAGTTTCAAAAGAGCGGGTTTACGGCTTGGAAACCGTAAAAGAAAAGCCGCCCACGATCCGCGAATCCATGAACGCCCTCCGCCATAACCGCCCGCTGCTTATGCTTATGCTCGGCGAGGTTTTAGACGGCTTCACGCTTAAAAGGCAGATGGGGACTTATATAAAATCCATCCTCAATTTCGCGAATTTCGGCCTTATTTCGGGCATCCCCGGTTCGCCCGTGAGCTATTTCAGTTTTGCATATGTCGGCAAGCTGCGGGAGCATTTTTCCACGAAAACCCTCTGGCTGCTGGGGGACTACATAAATTCTCCGCTGTATGTCGGGGTTTACCTGTTCGGGATAATCAAGGTTAAAAACAAGGCGAAAATAAGCAAAGGCGTTACGCATTATTTTATGGATTTATGGCCGATGATTTTCGCTTTCGGCGTACAGAATACGATAGATATGACGCTATGGGGCACTAAAAAGGTAATCCCGAACGAAATCCGCAACGAATGCATCGACTACGGCGAGTGGCGGAGCGGCTTCCGCAGCGAGGGCATGACGGGCGTTTTGCGGGGTATGCCGAAAAAACTCACAAATATGGTAGGCGACACCATGACCAATATCGTGCTAAAAGTAATCGGTTTTCAGACAGGTGAGGGTTACACCAACCAGACCGCGAAAACAGCCAAAGGCGTGTTTGCGATGGCGACGCTTATCCCCGCGCTCATGTCAATTGTTTCACTTATACCGAAACTGTTTTTCAACATCAGCCAGGCGGAACGCGAGCGCATGTACGCCGATTTGGCGGAAAAACGCGCCGAAGCCGCAAGTTTTATGGCAATGGACAGCGATCAGCCGTCAGTGGTCAGAACGTAGGCCACGGGCTTTTTATCTGTTTTAAAAATTAAATCTGATCACTGACCACTTAACAAGAAAGAGGTTATAAATATGGCGGAAACGGTGCGGCAGGGCCGCAAATACGTGAGGACGGCGGAATCGGCGGCTTATGTCCTGTTTGACGTGTCAACTAAAATCCCGATAGGCGGCGACGGGGAATTTATAGACAGGATACTTAATATCAGCAAGGGCCAGCAGGCGCTTTGGAGGCCTCTGATGGTTGTTTGGGACGTTATCAACGACCTGTTTTGCGCGGCTTGGGTCGATAAAACCCGCACGCGCTACGGCAAATTCAGGCCGTACCTGCTGTTATATCCGATTTACGGGATACCTGTCAGTGCGCTTTTTTTCCTTCTGCCGTATTTCTTCTGGGGTACCGGAAGCACGTTCGCGCCAAAAGTCGCGGCATGGCTTTTTATGAGCATGTTCAACGAGCTGACCGCGACAATAGGCGATATAGCCCGCACGGGGATGATGGCAAACCTCACGCCGAACCCGCAGGAGCGGGTGGGGCTGATAACAAGGGCCAAATTCCTCGAAATGTTCGGCGCGGATTTCCCGAAGCAGGTTTTCACTGTTTTGAGGGATGTGATATCCCGCAGCAAGACCAGGACGGCGATTGAAAAAAATTTATCTATGCGCAGGCTTTACCTGACCTTCGGGGTCACCACTTTGATAATCGCCGGGGCTATGTCGCTGTATTTTGTGATTGTCTCGCAGGAGCGGGTTTTCGGTGCTGAATCCGTGCGGGAAAAACCGCCCTCGGTCCGCGAATCCATAAACGCCCTGCGCCACAACCGGCCGCTGCTGATGCTGGTGCTCGCTGAAGTGCTGAATGGCTTCACGCTTAAAAGCCAGCTCGGCACATACCAGAATTCTATCCTGAATTTCGCGAATTTCGGCATGATCTCCGGTATTCCGGGCGGGCCCGTCAGCAATTTCAGTTTTGCTTATGTCGGACGGCTCCGCAAACGCTTTTCCACGAAATTCCTTTGGCTGCTCGGGGATTACGTCAACACGCCTTTATATATTATGATCTATTTTTTCGGCATGACAAAAGTTAGGAGCAAGGCGAAAACAAGCAGGGGCGTCACATACCGTTTTATGGATTTATGGCCGATGCTGGCGGCTTTCGGGGTTCAGAACACCATAGACATGACTCTTTGGGGCGTCAAAAAGGTTATCCCGAACGAACTCCGCAACGAATGCATAGACTACGGCGAGTGGCGGAGCGGCTTCCGCAGCGAGGGCATGACGGGCGTGCTGAGGGGTATGCCGAGAAAGCTTACAAATATGGTTGGCGAAACCATGACAAGCTTCATCCTTAATCTAATCGGTTTCCAAACGGGCGAAAATTACCTCAGCCAGACAAATCAAACCGCAAGAGGCGTATTTACTATGGCCACATTGATCCCCGCCCTTATGTCGCTCGTTTCCCTGGCACCAAAGCTGCTGTTCAACATCAGCCGGTCGGAACGCGAACGGATGTATATAGATTTGGCAAATATGCGTGCGGAAGCAGCGATGATGGTGCAGCAGAAGGACGCCGCCGGGTTAGGCCGTGATTAGTGGGTAGTGATTAGATTAATCCATTGTGTTCTAACCGCTAATAACTACCCACTGCCCTCTAATCACTGCCCGTTTCGACGGCTGACGTCGGCGCGGGAGCAGCCTCCTCTGCGATTGTTGTTGCGCCGGTTGCAGTTTCCGCAGTCGTAGCCTCGGCGGAAGCCTCCGTTGTTGTAGCTGCGGCAGTTGTTGTAACGGGCGCGGTTTGCGCAATCACGGTTGTTGCCGCCGACGTCGGGGCGGCAGTCGGAGGGGTTTCCGTTTCCAGTTCCGGCATATTTAAATATTTGGCGTCGATAACGCTCCTTACGTTTTTGTTTATGTATTCCATCCCGAAATTTTTTGAGTTTGCTTTTACGCCGTGCATGCCCGCAAGCTCGTCCGAATATTGGCTGTATAAGTAGGCCTTGATATTTTTTTGGCCCGTGGCGTAATGCGTCACTATGGGTTCTAATTGGATATCCTGGATGGCCGTCCTGCCTGTGTCCGGGTTTTTTACAACATTGTATTTCAGCATCCCGCTGACGACCCTCTCGCCCGACGGCTGCTGCGATATGACGCATCCCAACGAATAGGCGACCAAGGTTGAGGAACCGTCCGCTTTTTCGATCATCTCAACGGGCAGCAGGGTTATGGGGCGGAAGCCTATTATCACGTCAGCGCCCCAATCCGACATCTTTTTAGCCAGAACCTTTTGCGCTTCCGCCGGCGCGGTGTCCGCGACGTTGCCCCAGCTTATGTTTACGATGACGATATCGCATTCGGCGGCTGTCAATTCAATTTTTTGTTTCAGCAATTCTTCGTCGGATGACAATATATACCGCAATTCCGTATCTGCCGGGAGATTTAAGTTGTTGGTGCTGCCCGTTACGCCGACAAAGCCGAATGTTATGCCGTTTATTTCCGATATTTCCGGTTTCAACAGCTCTTCCAGGTTTAAATATGCGCCCGTATACCTGATATCGGGATTGTTTTTCCAGTAATTGACCGTTTCAGTGAAACCCGGCTCTTTTTTGTCCAGCATATGATCGCCCGCCAAATTGACAAGCCCGAAACCGAGCGCTTTAAGCTGGCTGCCCAGTTCTTCAGGCGAGTTGCATAAGGGCGCCGCGGAAACCCCTTGGCTTTTCGCTATGGGCCCGGCCTGGTTTACCGTCGCCAGATCCGCCCCTGAAACGGCGGCGTGAAGATTTTCGTATAAATATGAAAAATCATAGGAATCCTGGGACGAACGCTCTTTTGCCTGCGCCAGAATATCTTTTGTCAGCAAATTTTCCCCGAACGACACGATACTGACGCGCGGATCGTTTTTTTCAGGCGGGGTTGTCACGGGGACGGTTTGCCCGTATGTAGGCGGGTCGGCGTTTACGGCTTCGCTTGTGTCCCCCATATTTAAGAACATCCAAACGGCGACGCCCGCAAGCGCAACCGCGATCACCGCGAGGTAGACTGAGGTGTACCTGTAGATTTTGTTCATTTTGTTAGCTCCTTCTCTTTTTATTAATGCACAATGCACAGTTTGCATTTGCAATGCATAATTACGGTTGGGAATGATAAATCTGATTACCCGTCATCAAGTGCACATTGTAAATGGTGAATTAATTTTGTCCTCTCATCCCAAAGCCTTTGCGAATAATCCACATAATAATCGTGGGGGTATTCGAAACGCAGGACTTCTTCCCACAGGCTGTCAACCTGCTGCAGGCAATAGGCTCTTATATCGGCAAGCCCGGGGGGGGCTGCGGCAAGCTCCCCGTTTTTGAAAACGGGCTTTAAAAGCTGCCGCGCAATAAAATTTTCAGCCGTTTTGCGCTTCCATGTGAAATCCGGGTCAAAAAGCTGATACGGCACGGATTCGTCCACGGTTTCATCCTCAAGGGTCAGCAGGTCGGCTATGGCTTTGCCCGTTTCCCTGTCGAAAAGCCGCCACAGCAGTTTAGCGCAGGGCGCCGTGTTTTTCGCGACGTTGCCCGAAAGCTTTATTTTCGGCGTTACGGCGTCGTCTTTTTTTACGGCTGTGATTTTATACGAAAAATTACAGTTCTGCGACGGGGAAACGAGCTTCCGCCCCGCCATAAAGCTGTCAACCCTCGCGCCGTGCAGAAGCATGTCCTTGATAATATATTCGTCAAGGGCGTTCGACGCGATAACGGCGCAGTCGGGGAACCCCGCATCATTCAGGCGCCTGCGTATTTTTTTTGAGAGGTAGGCCAGGTCGCCGCTGTCTATCCTTACGCCCTTCGGCCTGAAGCCGCGCGGTATCAATTCCGCGTTAAACACGTCAATGGCGTTTTCAAGCCCCGACTTCAGCGTATCGTAGGTATCCAATATAAGCACGCAGTTTTCGGGGTTTTTACGGGCAAAAGCCGCGAAAGCCTCCCGTTCATTGTCAAAAAGCTGCACGAAGCCGCTGTTCATGCCCGCCGTATAAGGGATATTGTACTCACGCGCCGCGTTTACGCAGGTGGTAGCGGAAGCCCCCCCTATGAAAGCGGCCCTCGCCCCGCAAAGCGCCGCTTCGCCGCCGGGGGCGCGTTTGGCGCCTGTTTCTATTATCTGCCTGCCTCCCGCGGCTCTTACAAGCCTGTTCGCCTTAGTGGCGACGCCTGTCTGGTAGCTGATCGGCAGAAGGATGAGCGTTTCGGCAAGCTGCGCCTGGGCCGCCGGGCCCCATATCTTTATCACCGGTTCGCCGGGGAATACCGGCGTACCCTCCGGAACCGACCAAATATCCAAATTTAAACGGAAATTTTTTAAATAATCGAGAAAAGCCGGGTCAAGGCCAAGCTCACGGAAATAACAGATGTCGCCGTCTGAGAAATTGAGCCGCGAAATATTTTCAATAAGCCGGTTAAGCCCCGCGAATATAAAAAACCCGCCGTTTTCACCCGCATTATTGCAATAAACCTCAAAACACGCCTCCGTATCGTTCCCCTGAACGGGATAACAGCTCCCGGCCATAAACAATTCGCAAAAATCAAAGACCGTTTTATTAAATATATCATTATGCAATGACATCACCCCGCTTATCATTATATTAACATAAAAAAATAAACATATCAAACACTAATTTTAAATAAAATATTCATATTTTGTACATTGATTTTGTTTTTCGAATATGATATATTATTATTAAATTATAAACGGAGGAAATAAAAAATGAGGATCAGAAAACAGGAACTCGGGACCAGGAACATAATCGGCGTAAAAATCGAGCAAAGAAGAAAGGTTATCGGCATGAAACAAAAGGATCTGCTGACACAGCTCCAGATAAAGGGGCTTGACCTTAAC
>WREG01000100.1 GCA_009779455.1 Oscillospiraceae bacterium | reverse complement strand
GGGCGGCTGCCCCTTGGATTTCAGTTTTTCGGGATCGAAATCCTCCGTTGACAATATTTTACATAAAGCGGAACCAAAAAACGAAGAAATAACCATAAAAGACTTGGGCGCGCCATATATAATATCGGTTGTCGATTGCCTGGAGCGCAATACCTCCGCGTGTTTGGACATCACAAAAACAAAAAAACTGGTATTGGCGGGCGGCGTCGCGGCGAATTCCGTATTAAGGAAAAGGATAGCGGGGCTATGCGCCGTGAAAAACGTAAAATTATACATTCCGCCGCCGGAATTATGCACGGACAATGCCGTCATGGTTGCGGCGCAGGGGTATTTTGAATATCTGGACGGGAACATCGCGGATTTGACGCTGAACGGGGCGGCGACGAAAGAAATTGAGAGTTGAGAGTTGAGAGAATATGATTGGTTTGATTGATGTGGGCGGCGGGATGCGGGGCATTTACGGCGCCGGTATTCTTGACTGCTTCCTTGACAATAATATCGAACCGGATTATTGCATAGGGGTTTCTGCGGGCAGTGCGAACGTGGCGTCGTTCCTCGCCAAACAAAAAGGCAGGAATTACCGTTTTTATACCGTTCACGCGGCTGACAAGCGTTATATGAGCCTTGGAAATTACATAAAAACGCGGTCTTATTTCGATTTTGATTATATATACGGCACCTTGACAAACGAGGTGGACAGAATTGATTACGGCACGCTGCTCGCCTCCGAAACGAAAGCCGTCATAGTCGCCACCGAGGCGGAAACGGGAGAGTCCGCGTATTTCACAAAAAACGATTTCAAGCCTGACGACTGCCGCATACTCATGGCGTCGTGCGCCATCCCGCCTGCCTGCCTGCCGGTTGACGTAAACGGGATAAAATATTTCGACGGCGGCGTGTCCGACCCCGTCCCCGTCAAAAAAGCCATTGACGACGGCTGCAATAGGCTTATCGTCATATTGACAAAGCCTTTCGGCCATATTATGCGGCCCGAGCGCTTCCCTTTTGTTTATAAAAGGCTGTTGAAAAATTACCCCAAAGCGGCGGGCGCTTTAGAAAAACGGGACAAAACATATATGGCTTCGATAAAAACCCTTAAAGAGATGGAATATGAAGGCAGCGCCGTTGTTTTGGCTCCGGAAAAGCCGCTTGAATTAAAAATTGCGTCAAAAAATACGGGAAAGCTTTCCGCGGTTTATAATCAAGGGTATTCGGACGCCGAAAAAAAACTTGACGCGGTCAGAAAATTGTGGTAAAATCAATTATAATTATTTTTGAAAGCGGGGCGCGGCGTAATGGACGGTTTTAATTTATCTAATCTTTTCGGCAGCTTTGACATCTCAACAATATTGAACAGTTTTTCTTTTGCTTCTTTATTTGAACAATTGACGGAAATTTTTAACCGGATTATTGATGCCTTTTGGGATATTTTCTGAATATTGTTGTTTTTTTGTTTTTTTTGTTAAATGTTTTCAAACTATTAATAAAATGATTGAAATATGAACGGATATGTGGTACAATACGACCATGTCAATGTATTTAATTTTTGAAAGTGAGGTGCAGCATAATGTTTGACGTTTTTACGGACTTTTTCGCGGGCATAGACTTCAGCGATATGGATTTCGCTAAATTTTTTGAATTAATTAAGGACTTTTTCGCATTGGTCGTTGAATTTATCAAGGGTCTTGGCGCCGGCGAAACCGAAGAGTAATTTTCAAAAGCATGATATCCGGGGGTTCAGGTCTCCGGATGTTTTTATGTCAAATGTTGCGGATTTGTGTTGTTTTTGTTAAATGTTTCGATACTTGTTAAAAAACATTGAAAAGAAAAACTTTTTATGTTAACATATGCCCATATATTAAAAAAGAAGGTACGGTTATGACTATTCTTCCCGAAGGCCCTATAGCTACAATCTTAAGGTTTATCAGATACATCACCGATGAATTCCGTAAAAGCGTAAATTTCAACGGGTACGAAGGCGGTTCCGGCTCCGGTACGGGCATTACGCTACCGCAGATAGATTTTAACGTGATAATTGAGGGCTTTAAATCTTTGCTGGGCTTGTTTGATTTCTTTGATAGCGGTGATTAAGACGGAGGGCTTTATAATGGATCTTGACATTGAGGCGGTAGCCAGATTTTTTGACGATATAATCAGATTTATCGCCGATTTTCTGCGTAACATTATAAATGTTGATTTAAACTACATATTTAAATAATATTATAATGAAAATCAACCGGCTTGGAAACATAACTGTTTTCAAGCCGGCTTTTTATACCTTAACTCCTAACTCCTGATTCCTCAAACAAGCCCCTGCGCCGTCATGGCCTCCGCCACTTTTTTGAACCCGGCGATATTCGCCCCGGCCACAAGGTCGTAGCCCAGGCCGTATTCCGCTGCCGCCGCTTCGGACGCGCCGTGGATGTTTTTCATTATCGCTTTGAGCTTTTCGTCAACTTCCTCCGCCGTCCAGGCGAGCCTCATGGAGTTTTGGCTCATTTCCAAAGAGGAAACGGCAACGCCCCCTGCGTTTGCGGCTTTTGACGGGCCGACGGCCTTTAAATTCTTTTTAAGGTATTCAAGCGCGTCGTTTGAGGTCGGCATATTGGACACCTCTATGTAATGCTTCGTGCCGTTCGCCGCGATTTTTTCGGCGTCGGCCATCAAAACCTCGTTTTGCGTCGCGCAGGGCATTATAACGTCCGCTTTTACGCCCCAAGGCTTTTCGCCCGCGAAAAACGGCACGCCGAATTTTGCCGCGTAGTCCTCGACTTTATTTTTCCTCGAGCTTAGCATTTCGGCCATATAACCTATCTTTTCGGCGGTGTTCACGCCTTCTTCGTCGAGAATATAGCCGTCGGGGCCGGAAAGGGTTATGACCCTGCCGCCAAGCTCCGTTATTTTAAGCGCCGCGCCCCACGCCACGTTGCCGTATCCGGAAAGGGCGAAGGTCTTGCCTTTTATATCCTCTCCGAAATGCTTCAGCGCCTCTGCGGCGTAATAAACCGCGCCGTAGCCCGTCGCTTCGGGCCTTATCAGAGAGCCGCCGTAGGTTATTCCCTTGCCCGTCAGCACGCCGTTTTCATAAGCGCCGCGGATCCTCTTGTATTGGCCGAAAAGATAGCCGATTTCGCGCCCGCCGACGCCGATATCCCCTGCGGGGACGTCGATATCGGGGCCGATATGCCTTTGAAGCTCGGTCATGAACGCCTGGCAGAAGCGCATTATCTCGCCGTCGCTTTTGCCCGATGGGTCGAAGTCCGAGCCGCCCTTGCCGCCGCCTATGGGAAGCCCGGTAAGGGAGTTTTTGAATACCTGCTCGAAGCCCAAAAATTTAATTATCCCCAAGTATACCGTCGGATGGAAACGCAGGCCGCCCTTGTAGGGGCCGATGGCGCTGTTGAACTGCACCCTGTAGCCCGTATTCACCTGCACATCGCCGCTGTCATCGACCCAGGTCACCCTGAAAGCTATCTGGCGCTCGGGTTCGACTATGCGCCCCAGCAGGTTCTGCTTTTCATATTCCGGATGTTTTTCGACAACAGGCTCGAGGCTTCGCAGAACCTCCTCAACGGTTTGGATAAATTCAGGCTGCGAGGCGTTTTTCGCTTTTACCTCATTAATTACCTTTTCTATGTACGAATTCACAAAAACTCCTCCTTGAAATTAGAATAAAATATATTTTAATCCCTTTTAAAGGAAAAATCAATGCTTTTAAAGGATATTTTTTATTTTAATATATATTATACAAATATTTACCTGCTGAAGTTGTAAGTTTCCCCAACATTTCGGCAAAAATATATTTACATCCGGATAAAAAAATGGTATCATGTAATTTGTATGTTTATATATAACATCGGATATTGTTAAAAGTTAATATGGAAGGACAGGTAAAAAAAGAATGGCAAACAAGAGAAAAACCAAGACGATGAAAGGCAACGCCGCCGCCGCGTATGTTTCTTACGCGTTCACGGAGGTAGCCGCGATTTACCCCATCACCCCGTCTTCGGACATGGCGGAGGAAACCGACCAAATGTCCGCCGACGGCGTGAAAAATATATTCGGGCAGACTGTGCGCGTAACGGAGATGCAGTCCGAGGCGGGCGCGGCGGGCGCGGTCCACGGCTCATTGGCCGCAGGGGCGCTGACGACCACCTATACGGCTTCCCAGGGGCTTCTGCTTATGATCCCCAATATGTACAAAATCGCGGGCGAGCTTCTGCCGAGCGTCATCGACGTTTCCGCACGCTGCGTGGCGTCCCACGCCCTCAACATTTTCGGCGACCATTCGGACGTTTACGCCTGCCGCCAGACCGGCTACGCCATGCTGGCGTCCGGCAACGTGCAGGAAGTTATGGATTTAGGGGCGCTGGCCCATCTTTCCACAATTAAAAGCCGCGTGCCGTTCCTGCACTTCTTCGACGGATTCAGAACCTCCCACGAGATACAGAAAATAAGCGTATGGGACTATGACGAGCTGAAAGAAATGGTCGATATGGACGCAATCAGCGCGTTCCGCGGCCGCGCCCTCAACCCCGACCATCCCGTACTGCGCGGCTCGGCCCAGAACCCTGACATCTTCTTCCAGGCAAGGGAAGCGTCAAACCCCTATTATACCGGCGTTATCGGCATCACGGAAGATTATATGAACGAGATCAACAGGCGCATCGGAAGCGATTACAAGCTGTTCAATTACTACGGCGCTCCCGACGCGGAAAAAGTGATAATCGCTATGGGTTCGGCCTGTGATACGATAGAGGAAACCGTTGATTACCTCAACGCGAACGGCGAAAAGACCGGGCTTATAAAGGTCAGGCTCTACAGGCCCTTCTCCGTGAAGCATATGCTTGACGTTATGCCAGATACGGTTAAGAAAATAACCGTCCTCGACCGCACGAAGGAACCCGGTTCCCTCGGCGAACCCCTTTACATCGATGTTATCGCCGCTCTTAAAGGCACGAAATTTGACAGCATCCCAGTTTACGGCGGCCGCTACGGCTTGGGCTCGAAGGACACCAACCCTGCCTGTATCATCGCCGTTTACCGCAATATGGATGCGGGACAGCCGAAAAACGGCTTCACCGTGGGCATTGAGGACGATGTGACAAATCTTTCCCTTGAAATTACGGAAAACCCCGACACCACGCCCAAAGGCACGTTTTCGGGCAAGTTCTGGGGGCTGGGCGCGGACGGAACCGTCGGAGCGAACCAGAACGCCATAAAAATCATCGGCGACGCCACGGATATGTACGCACAGGGCTATTTCGCCTACGATTCGAAAAAATCCGGAGGCATCACGATTTCGCACCTGCGTTTCGGCAACAACCCCATAAAATCAACTTATTATATCAACAAAGCCGACTTCGTGGCCTGCCACAACCCGTCGTATCTTGATAAATACGACATGATCCAGGACTTGAAGCCCGGCGGGACGTTCCTTCTCAACTGCCAGTGGGACGGAGAGGAGCTTGACAAACACCTCCCGGCGGCAATCAAGCGCTATATTGTCAAAAACGACATAAAACTATATATTATCAACGCCATTGACATCGCGAGGGACTTGGGTCTCGGCGGGCGCATAAACACCATCCTGCAATCGGCGTTTTTCAAGCTTTCGGAGATTTTGCCGCCGGTCAGGGCCATAGAGCTTATGAAAGACGCGGCGACAAAGTCATACGGCAAAAAAGGCGAAAAAATCGTCGCAATGAACCACGCGGCTATAGATAAAGGCGCGGAGGGCATAATCGCCGTGAACATCCCTGCGGAATGGGCAAAGGCCGAGGATGAAGCGAAAGAAAGGATAATAAATACGGACCGCCCGGAAATGAAGGCTTTCGTAAAGGATATTTTAGACCCCGTTTCCCTGCAAAAAGGCGATTTGCTGCCCGTATCTGCCTTTAAAGACACCGCCGACGGCACCTTCCCGCAGGGTTCATCCGCTTTTGAGAAGCGCGGCGTTGCCGTTACAGTACCCGAATGGGTTCCGGAGAACTGCATACAGTGCAATTTCTGTTCTTATGTCTGCCCCCACGCTGTAACAAGGCCCGCTGCCCTGAACGCGGACGAAGCCGCGAACGCGCCCGAGGGCATGAAGCTTATGGATATGACGGGCGTGCCGGATTTGAAATTTGCTATGACCGTTTCAGCCTACGACTGCATGGGCTGCGGCTCCTGCGCCGACGTCTGCCCCGGCAGAAAAGGCGCTAAAGCGCTTGTCATGAAGCCCCTGGAGACCCAGGCCCGCGAGCAGGAAATATTTGAATACGCGCAAAATGTCTCCGACAAGCCGGAGGTTTCCGCGAAATTCAAGCCTTCAACCGTTAAAGGCAGCCAGTTCCTCCAGCCGCTGCTCGAATTCTCCGGCGCCTGCGCGGGATGCGGCGAAACGCCTTACGCGAAACTCGCCACCCAGCTTTTCGGCGAAAGGATGTATATAGCCAACGCCACGGGCTGCTCGTCCATCTGGGGCGGCAGCGCGCCCAGCACCCCCTACACCGTCAACAAGGAGGGTAAAGGCCCGGCGTGGGCGAACTCCCTGTTTGAGGACAACGCCGAATACAGCTACGGTATGCATCTGAGCGTAAGCTCGCGCCGCGAAAGGCTCGCTACAATTTTGGATACCTTCGCGAGTTTTGAATATGAAAGCGGTATGCCCGAATGGATAAATGATTTGAAAGCGGCCTCCGCGGAATGGCTCGCGGCCGGGAACGACGCGGAAGCCTCGAAAGCGGCTGCGCCGAAACTTGCCGCCGCCCTCGAAAAGGCCGATGCGGAGTGCGGAAGCTGCGGCTGCGAATGGGACGCTCTTTATAAGGAAGCCTTGGTCGAAAAAGACGTATTCGTCAAAAAATCCTTCTGGGCCTTCGGTGGCGACGGCTGGGCCTATGATATCGGCTTCGGCGGCCTTGACCACGTCATAGCGCAGAATGAGGACGTTAACCTGCTGGTATTCGATACCGAGGTATATTCCAACACGGGCGGGCAGGCCTCGAAGGCCACGCCCACCGGCTCCGTGGCGAAATTCGCCGCTTCGGGCAAGACGACCAAGAAAAAGGATTTGGCGGCCATCGCCATGAGCTACGGCTACGTTTACGTGGCGCAGGTGGCTATGGGCGCGGACTACAACCAGTGCGTGAAGGCCTTCACGGAAGCCGAAAGCTACGACGGCCCGTCGATAATCATAGCCTACGCGCCCTGCATCAACCACGGCATCAAGGGCGGCATGGCGGTCAATATCAAAGAGGAGAAGAACGCCGTCGAGGCCGGGTACTGGCATAACTTCCGCTTCGACCCG
>WREG01000099.1 GCA_009779455.1 Oscillospiraceae bacterium | reverse complement strand
TTGCCAGTGAAACGCGTGTCAGTCCTCAGTTCAATATCCGTACCCGTGACGGAGGCTTTCGTATACCAGCTTATATTGTACTGCGTGCCCGCGTCTTTGCCGAAAGAGGGCGCGACGAGGGTCGGAAGCCTGAAATCCTCCCTTGTGGGGGTGATTTTTATAGGCTTGTCGCTGTAAGCGACTTTATAGTCGCCTTTTACCATGGGGACCGAGTCGGCGTTTATCCCGGTGAGTATGTTCCCTACGTAATAACCGAGGTCTTTTATAACATCTTCGGTTACATACAGGTCAACGAAATAATTCACGATTTCGTCAATGTTTGAACCGTATTCCAGATTCAACAGCGAAAGCACGGTGTTTATTAAGTTTAAATAGCTGGTATCGGCAATCGAATGCAGGAAAGACATTCCCCACTTGATATATCCCACCGTGTCATTTTTGCCGCCGTCGCCTGACGCCAAAATTTGCTCCGGTTTAAATTTGAGGTTTCTTAATATCTCATTCTGGACGAGGTCTGTAGATACGATTTTTATCAATAATTTAAAAAACTCATCCGTATTTTTGCAGTCGCCGTCCTTAAAGCCGTTTATGGCGTCCCGCGTAAATTTATCAAGCTCCTCATTGCCCTCATACATATTTGCGATAGAGCTTAGCGCGAGAGTCCCGAATGTGCTGCCGGATATCCCGTATTTAGTATATTTTGAGCTTGATTCCGAGGATACCTTCATGGACATCAGTTCCGTTGCCGCTTTTTTGATGATTTTTTCTAAATTTTGCGGGTTATGCAGATAATTGACGTTGATTTGATCCTCAAGGTCATATAAGAAGTTCATGACGCTTTCGCCGTTCAGCACAGTAGTCCCTTCAAACTTCACGCCTTCCATAAACACTATTTTGAGGATGGCTTCAATATCAATGCCGATCATTTTTTGTATGTACTTAACAAGCCCGCCCTCGTCATCAATGGCTTTAATAAAACCGTCCATGTAGTCTATTAAAGCCGAAACGGCGTATTCAGCGACGTCAGGCTTGCCGTATGCGGTCCCGTTCGCGTATGTAAGGCCGAAAGACGCGGTTCTGTAGGGCGGCGCATAAGTAACGTCGTCTTTATAGGGAGAGGGGAAGTTGTTGTTGCCTTTTACCGTTACGGGCAATACTTCATCGACTTCTTTCAGGTCGAAACGCGCTTCCGTGCTTTTATCGGCTTTTTTGGTAAATTCGGTTTGCCTGTAACTGTTCGGGAAAGAGGACAAAGCGCAGGTCTGGACGCTGTAGCAAACGTTGCCGCTGTCAGAACGTATGGAGGATATATCGTTCACATGCGAATGCCCCGTGAATACAAAATTCATCCCGGCGTCCGCCAAAGTTTCAGCCGCCCGCACATTGTTATCCATTAAAAAGTCATGCATAATATCGTCTTGCAGGATGTTCATGGGCGAAAGGTTCCAATGGGTCATGCCTATAACGGTTTCATTATTCTTTTTGGCGGCGGCGATCTCTTTAAGCGCCCAATCCATAAGGGCGTCTGATATGACGCCTCCGGTAGCGTACCCGTCCTTATATTTGCCCGCGTCTATGGCTATAAGACGATATCCGTCTGCAAGAGGCGCGGAATAAGAAAGCATCCCTTCTTTTTCGCCCTGCGGAGGGATATATCTTTTTACCTTTTTGGCGGCATTATTATATAAAATCTCGCCGTAAATTTTTATGAATTCTTCGGGGCTTGTTTTTGCGGCGGGGGCGGATTTGCCGGACGCCCAGGTCGCAGCCCGTTCGTTGTTTATGTCGTGATTCCCGTTTATGGGGAACACCTTTACCCCGGCTTCCTTTTCTATGCGTTTTAATACGGCCGCAAAATCCTTATGCCCCTGCAATTCGCCGTCAACGGTAAGATCACCGGGGATAAGCAGGACTTTGGCTTCGCTTTTTTGCAGGGAGGCGATCAAAGAATCTATCAGGCCTTCCTGATGAAAAAGCTGAAGGCTCAGCGCCTTGACATGGTTTGCGAACGCGGCGCTGCCGCTCATATATGAGAGCGGGTAGTAGTGGAAGTCCGAAACGGAAGCGACAAGAAGGCTGTCACCCGCAGCGGAAGCCACGGGAAACACGCCAGACGGCAAAACGGCGAAAAGCATTACAATACCGAGCGCGAAAGCGGCAAGCTTTGTTGTAAATCGTTTTTTATTCATAGCAATACCCATCCTTAGTCCTTATATAAATTATACATAAAGCTATTATAAACTATTTTAATAAATATGTAAAGCGAAAGTCACAACATAGTCGGAAAATTTACATTTATGAAAAAGATTGATTATTTTTTGCCTATATCAAACCAAAAAGCTACCCCGTCATCCGTATTTTCCACCCCGTATTCCATATGGTGGAGGTTTTGTATGGCCGCGACTATTGCCAGCCCCAGGCCTACCCGGCCCTCCGCCCGTGACATCGCCTTGTCGCCCCTGTAAAAGCTTTGCCATATCTTGTCAATATCCTGCGCGGCTATGGGGTCGCCCGTGTTCCGGACGAATATCCTGTAACGGCCGTGTATATCCTCCGCCGATATATTGATAATTTTTTCACCGTCCGCGTGAGAAACGGCGTTTGACAGAAGATTGTTCACTACGGAGCCTATAAGCATATTGTCCGCGTATGCGGTGACGCTTTCGTCTATCCCGATCTTGTTTTTTATGCCTTTTTCTTTCAGCATATGCTCGTTGCGCTTAAACCACAGTTTAAAAAGCGAGGCAATCGAAAATTCTTCATATTCAGGCTCATAATCGCCCATGTCATATTTGATTATTTCAAGAAGTTTCATCACCATTATATGCATACGCCCGGTTTCCTCGATGATGACGCTGCAATACCGCTCCGTTTTTTCCCTGTCCCCGTCCAGAAAGACTTTAATCCCTTCCGCGTACCCCTGGATTATGGCTATGGGCGTTTTAAGCTCATGGGATACGTTAGATATAAAATTTTTCCTCAGATGCTCGATGGTCTGCTCTTTTTCTATATCCTCCTCAAGCTTTTTATTTTTTTGCTGAAGGTCTTTAAGCGCGGTGTCTAGAGATTTTGAAAGGGTGTTGATGTTCAAAGCCAAATTGGCGAGCTCCTTTGTATTTGTTACCCTGCATTTTTGCGTAAAGTCAAGCTCCGATAATTTTCGGGTAACGACGCTGAGTTCTTTAAGGGGCTTTGTGAACCTCTTTGAAAAAACCATAAAAACCATGAGGCCCGCTGAAAATACGGTTATAACAAGATATGAAAAATACTGGATAGTCAGCTCCGTCGAGTTAGTGAAGCTTTTATGTTCTTTAAATATTTCAATGCTATTGCCGTTTGCCAGCTGTTTTACGCAGACCATATACTGCGTTTCGAACATATCTTCCCTTAATTCATAGCGCATATCGCCCATGAAGTCTCCCGATTCGACCGTCTCAAGTTTATATAAGTATTCGCCGGGTACGCTTTCCCCTGCTTTCATCGGGTAATCCGCCTTATAATTCGACGAATACCGGCAAAGGCCGTCGGGATTATAAATTTCAATGCTTACGTTGAACCTGTTCTCAATATCGCGCAGGTTTTGGCTGAGCGACGATATGTCATCATAAATCGTATCCACTTTGTTGGCGATATCTCTGATGTCCCGCGAGGATCTGATAATATAAACCCATTTCAAAAGGCTTGAGTTGACGAAAACTATCGCCAGGACACAAAGAGACAGTATAAGGGTTATGCCGAAAAAGAGGCGGGTGCTTATGCTGTACCTTCTCTTGTTCTCGGAATCCGAAGTTTTATCCGAACGCCGTGTTTTTATCTTACGAGGCAATAGAGTTCACCTCGATCTTATATCCCGAGCCGTAAATGGTCCTGATATATTTATTGCCCCATTCGCCAAGTTTTACGCGCAGTCGCGCGACATGGGAATCCACGGTCCGTATATCGCCGTAAAAATCCATGCCCCAAATATCGTCGAGAAGCTGTTCGCGCGAAAAAACCTTTTCAGGGGACTGCATAAGAAGGAAAAGAATGTTATATTCCTTTAAAGTAAGCGTTACAGGGCTTTCGGAAAGCCACACGGTATGCCCGGCTTTATCAAGCTTCAGATTGTCGATTTCTATCACGTCGCCCGAGGACAATATGTTTTTCCTGCTCAAAAGAACCTGCACGCGCTTCATAAGGACTGTCGGGCTGAAAGGTTTTGTCACATAATCGTCAACGCCGGCCTCAAACCCCATCAGCTCGTCGAATTCCTGGTTGCGGGCGGTCAGCATAATGATGGGGACGCTTGATTTTTTCCTGATCTGACGGCAGACGTCCCAGCCGTCAACGTGGGGCATCATAATATCAAGTATTAAAAGGGCTGTATCGGGGTTCTCGTCAAAAAGGCGGAGCGCTTCTGCGCCGTCTTCCGCCTGAACAGGCTCGTGCCCTTCATTTGTGAGGAATTCGCATATTAAGGTGCGTATCAGCTCTTCGTCGTCGGCTACAATTATTTTTTTCATTGCCTGATTCCCTTCGTAGGGGACGCCGTCTCGGCGTCCCGGCATATAGATAAAATCTTATGGCATGCGGGACGATGTGGGCATCGTCCCCTGCAATTATTTGAAAACCTTTATTTTCTTAACCGCCGCGAAAAACGGCAGGCCCAAACCGTAGCAAACCACAAGCTGCCCCGCGCCCACCGATGCCGCGAACATAAGAAAGCTTATCAAAAATGACGTTTTATCCGGCGGGGGGAAGAAAAAATTCAATTCAAGGCCTACAATCACCGCATTAAAAAGAACCGGCGGAAGCAAGGGTATCAGGGGCAGCCCCTTTACCGTCATTTTTCTCATGCGCCTCGTTGCGAAAGCCGCCAGCAAACTTGCCGCCGAACCTATTATAACGTCCGCGAAGCCCAGCTCGCTCCCTATATTAGAGAAAAAACAGCCTACAGCCAGCCCCGGCACGGCGGCGGGGGTGAAAAAGGGCAGAACGGTCAGCATTTCCGATAACCTGAACTGCACGGCGCCGTCCGCTATCCCCAAAAAGCGCGAAGCCCATGTCAGTGCGAAATACAGGGCGGCGATGACGCCGGCTTGGGTTAAATATAGAATCTTCCTGTTTTTCATTTCCTTCTCATTTCCGCCAAATCCCTGTAATTTATCAGCTTTATGCCCAGCGATTCGATATGCCGCCTCGTCTGCGGCTCGGCGAAAAGCCTGTGTTCCCAAACCCTTTTTTCCCATCCATGCGTCGTGCCTTTCAATTCGTCGCATTCAAGGGACGGATGGATATAGGTTTCGGTTATCCCCGGCTCAAAGGTTTTATAAAATTCGTATATATATTCCTTATAATTCTCATAGTTTTCTTTCTGCGGGCCGTTCCAGTCGCCGGGCATAAGGTAGTCGATCATCGGTACGCCCGCGTCCTCTGCGTATTTTCTCATTGTGGTGAAAAGCCCCAAAATCGTCTCTTTCGGCACTTTTATCTCAAGCATTTGGTTGTTATACTGCTCGTCCGTGAATTTTGTGGGGCAGCGGAACGGCAGGCCGTATTCGGCGGCTATGTCTATCGTAAGGTTCAAAAGCTCGAACCGCCCCGTTTCGATACCGTAAAGGGTCCCCATATGGTTGTCGAGGTGGGAAGGGTCAAGGCCCAGTTTCTTTATTTTTTCAATTTGCGCCCGTATTTCCTCTTCCGTCTCGTCGATATCGGCGTTTCCCTCAAAATCGCCGCTGCCTTTCCACATATAGCCGTCTTCGTCCACAAGGCTTGCGACGCTCCCCCTGCTGACCGGCGCCCAGCGGTATTTGGACCATTCGGATGTGTTTGTGAGATGCACGCCTATGGCGAATTCGGGGTTCTCCTTCGCGAACTGCGCCGCCTCCGGCGCCCATCCGCAAGGTGTCATTATTGTGGCCGAGGTTATACCGCCGCATTTTAAAAGGTCAAACGTGGCAAGGTTGGCCGCCCGGCACATGCCGAAATCGTCCGCGTTGATGATTAAATATTTGTCGCTCATTTTTATGATCCATCCTTTATAAATTTTTGTTAAGCACAAAATCTTCAGTTTGAAAAATAGCTGGGCGTAATTTTTTAAAACTTTCCCCTCTTTTTTATGTAAAAATTTTATCGCCGGCATCACAGGGCGGGAAATCAGCCGTTGGCATAGAGCGCCGGCATTATGATAAACCCGCTCATCGCTTATTACTATTATAAAGCCTGTCCCGTCTTTTTGCAACACTTATTTTTTTCTTTTTCATTATACGGTGTTTTGCATCAAAAAGTTGTTTCCGCCCCGTAAACGGCGCGGAAACAAACCGAAAGCTCTGATGAGCTTTAAGTTCTGTTCAAACCTCTTTTTTCAGCGCTTTTTTGAGGATGGGAAGCACGGTTGCCGCCAGTGCGCCGCCTATCGAGGCGGTGATAAGCTGAGGAAAAGAAAACATGGCGGATATTTTCGCCGCCACCGCTTCCGGCAGATTTAATAATAGCGGCACCGCTATTTTCGTTACGCCGAGATATAAAACCGCGAACTTTGCCAGAGCGGCGGCGGGCAGGGCGATAAAATAAGCCGTTATGCTGCTTTTGTTCTTCCCTATTTTTATGTTCCCTATAAAATGCCATAACAGTATGAGGACGGCATTCCCTGCGGCGATAAAAGGGATAAGCTCCCATGCGGGCCCGATCCCGACTAATTTCGCCAGAAAGGGGGATACGAGCGCTGCGGAAAGCCCCGAAAAAATCCCGCCCGTCATAACGGAGACCACCAACAGCATATTTACTATCGACCCTGTTACAAACTGGTTCCCGAGGGGCGCGGTCGCCGCCTGTGACACGACGAGCAATGCGATTAAGACCGCCGTTTGCGCAATTAAAACGGTTTTTTTGTTTTTCATGTAAATCACTCCTTGATATTTTAGGGATATCATATTATAATTAACATGAAAAGTCTGTTGTTTTTGCAACAAAAAGAGGTTTTGCATGAAAAAATATTTTGAAATATTAAAGAATACCCCATTGTTTGACGGCATAGCCGGCGAAGATTTTGAAAAGCTTTTAAATTGCCTGTCGGCAAGGGCAAAACATTATGAAAAAGGCGAAATAATAATGCTTGAAGGGGATGAAGTGGCTTTTGTCGGATTAATCATATCCGGCAGCGTCAAAATTATAAAGGAGGACGAGCGCGGCAATGTTTCCATGCTGACCGAATTGTCCGGGCGCGAAATGTTCGGCGACATTTTGGTTTGCGCCGGTATAACGCACAGCCCCGTTACGGTAACGGCGGCAAAGGATACGGAGCTTTTGCTGATTGACGGCAAAAAAATTGCCGAA
>WREG01000098.1 GCA_009779455.1 Oscillospiraceae bacterium | reverse complement strand
CTGAAGGTGGCGTATGACCGCGCCTTGCCCTTGCCGTCGTTCCACATATATGTATAAAGATTCTTTTTATACGGCTCCTTGCTGAAATATTTGTCCGTCGTGCGCTGGAACATGAGGTTGTAATTTTCGGCGTAGGCGTTGTATATGCCCAAAAGCTTGTTCAGCTGCTTTCGCGAGCCCTCGAAAAGCTCCGCATTGCAGTTGCGGGGGATTTTCGCAAGCTCGGAAAACGGGGCCAGGACAGAAATGCATTTTGTGACGGGCTCGTAGCCGAACTGCCTGTAATAATTCGTGGAAAAGGGGTAAAGACCGCTAAGAACCTGGCCTTCGGCCACCGCCTGGTCGAAATATTCCAAAAACAGCTTCCTCACCGCACCCTGCCTGCGGTATTCGGGCCGTGAGGCCACGCCGCCTATGCCGCTTGAAAGCAGGTGCTTTCCGCAGAATATATTTTTAAACGGAAGCACTTCAATTTGTGCCATAATCGTTTTGTTGTCGTCGCAAAAAGCGGCCAAAACCTGCTCTTCGGGGTAATCCTTCAAATCGTCGTCGCTCATTTCCCAAATAAACGCCGCTGACGACGTTTTGCAGAATTCTTCCTGGTCTTCTTTTTTAATATAGCGTATTATCATATATTAAATCCCTTCCGTGTGCATTGTAAATTGAAATTATACCACAATAAAAAAAAATACACAAGCTAATTTTTGCCGAATCATATTGCTTTTTATCTTTTATTATTGTAAAATCATTATAGATAACAGAAAGGAATTGCCATAATATGAAAAATTTTAACTTTTACAGCCCCACGGAAATAGCCTTCGGCAAGGGCGCGGAGGAACAGGCGGCAAATCTTGTCAACAAGCACGGCGGGAACAGGGTTTTTATTGTTTACGGAAAAGGCAGCGCCGTCAGATCCGGCCTGCTTTCGCGGATAACGGATCAATTCGAGCGCAAAAATATGCCTTATATGCCATACGGCGGGGTTAAGCCCAACCCTGTTTTGAGCCACGCCAGGGAAGGCATAAGGGCCGCGATTGATTTCGACGCCGACTTCATACTGGCGGTCGGGGGCGGGAGCGCAATCGACGAAGCCAAGGCCATCGCTCACGGGGTGCGGAACCCTGAAATTGACATATGGGATTTTTGGAGCAACGAGAAGGTTCTCACCGCCACAACGCCCGTAGGCTCGGTTCTGACTATTTCAGCCGCCGGGAGCGAGACGAGCAACTCGGCGGTGCTGACAAATGATGTAACCATGCAGAAGCGCGGGCTTACCACGCCCCTCAACATACCCCGTTTCGCCGTCATGAACCCGGAGCTTGCTTTTTCCCTGCCTAAATACCAGATCGCCTGCGGCATCGTGGACATTATGATGCATACGCTGGAACGCTTCTTCACCGACACCGACGGCAACCGTATGACTGACGAAATCGCTATATCCTTGCTGAAAACGGTTGTCGAATACGGGCCGATAGCGCTTGAAAACCCAAAGGACTACGACGCCATGAGCGAGCTGATGTGGTGCGGGAGCCTTTCCCACAACGGCATCACGGGGCTGGGGCGGCCCATGGACTTTTCCGTCCACCAGTTCGGGCACGAGCTTAGCGCGCGCTACGACGTGGCCCACGGCGCGAGCCTTTCCGCCGTGTGGGGCTCGTGGGCTGAATATTGCTGCAAGCTGGATATCGGCAGGTTTGCGTATTTCGCTAAAGCGTTGTGGGGCATCGAGGATGCCGACGCGGAAAAAGCCGCCGTGGCGGGCATAGACAAAACCGTGGAATTTTTCGAGACGCTTGAAATGCCGACGGGGCTTGTGGCTCTGCTCGGCACGGGCGCGCTGGCTGATGACGTTATAGAAGAGCTGGCCGACAGGTGCGTTCACAGGGGCAAGCGGCTGGTGGGGAATTTTAAGCCGCTTAACAAGGATGACGTCTATAATATTTATCAGCTGGCGAATTGGTAATTGATAAGATATGACCACGCAAAACGGAACTCCCTTACGTTTTTCATTGTGCGGGAGTTCCGTTTGAATTATGCTGCCGAGATTTTAAAACTATTTTTTTATTGTCTCAATCCTCCCCTCTTTGATCCCCAGAATTATATCCGCGATGGCCGTTACCTCTTTTGAGTGGGTGACGATGATGACGCATTTTCCGTCGTCGTGGGCTAAGGACGTTAATATTTTCAGCACTTCATCCTCCGATTTGTCGTCAAGGTTGCCCGTCGGCTCGTCGGCGATTATCATGTTGGCGTCGTGGGACAGGGCCCTCGCTATGCCCACCCGCTGCTGCTCCCCGCCCGAGAGCTTCAATACCTTGCGGTCGGCGGTTTCTTTGTCGATGCCGACCCTTTCCAAAAGCTTATAGGCGGACTCCTTTTTATCCTTCTGTTTTATGCCGCTTATTTCCATCGAAAGTATAATGTTTTCAACAGCCGTGGCATTTATCAGGAGGTTGTAGCTTTGGAACACGACGCCGATATGCTTCGCGCGGTAGTCGTCGCGGTCGATATTCTTCAAATCGTTGCGGCCATGGTGTATCTCCCCGCCCGTGCAGACGTCAAGGCCCGCGATGAGGGACAAAAGGGTGGATTTACCCGACCCCGACTTCCCGATTATAGTGTAAACCGTACCCATTTCAAAGCTCGCGTTTATATTTTTCAATACATTGTTTTTTGTACCCGCGTATTTCTATTCTACGTCTTTCAATACCAGAACGCTCATTTTATATTTTCCTTTCTGCATTATTTTTAATTTCGCTCCATCAAAATTTTGATAGGCTCATATTTCGTGATCCTGCTGATTGACACTATCCCCGAAACCGACGCTAAAAGCACAGCCACGGCGATTATCTCCAATATTGTGACAATGCTGAGGGAAACGTCCATATTTTCAAGGGGTTTTGCGTCCGTCCCCGCGCCGGGCGCCCTTCCGCCGCCTATTGTCATCCCAATCATGGGGCGGTTGGCGTTTTGCGCGCTTTGGGCGGCATCTTCCTCCGCTATTGCCGCCACCTGCCTTTCAAGAAGCGTGTCCGACACGGGCTGGGAGGCGAATATCCCCGCCGTTATGCCCAATACGAGGCATACCGCGGCTATCGCGAGTATTTCGAGCCATAAGCCCACGGCGACTTTGCCCTTTTTCATGCCCATGGCGCGCAGGACGCCGATTTCATACTTCCTTTCCCTTATGGCGATGGAAGAAAGCAGGACAAGTATCACCCCGCCCAATATCAACACGACAAGCATAAAGGTAAGGGACATGGATTTCAGCCCCTCAACCGGGGCGACTATCTTATTGTAGCTTAACGTGTCCGTATTGACATCAAAGTCCCCGCTCAGGCCCTTCGCGTATAGCTCACGCTTGAAATCTTCAAGCATATCCGGATTTTTAAGGTAATACGTCGCCGAAACGTCAAGCCCGTTGAAGCCTGTGGCAACGTCGCCGCTGACGGCGTTCATCACGGTGTCAAAAGTGGTAAGAACCTCGTTGCGCCTGTTCATATAAGAATTGCCGCTCATCATCGGGATGGGATATTCTTCGGTCGCATCAGTATAAAACCCAACTACTGTCAAGCTATATTCAACTTCCGCCACGGGGTTTCTTTCAGTATCGTATAATGTCGCGTTGAATGCCAGCGCGTCGCCTATATCAACACCGTTTTCCTCGGCGAGATCGGCGCTCATAAGGCATTCGCCGTCTTTTTGGACCTGTCTGCCCTCGCTCAGCTTGCGGCTCGGGCTGTCGCCCGTGAATTCGCCCCATGAATCGCCGTATATCCTCATGTTCGGCGAAAACCTGTCTTCATCGCCTTCAGGCATTGGCGCAGGCCTCGAACCGCCGTTTACGCTGTACATCATACTTCCGGACGATGAATTTTCGTCGTAATCGATGGGGGTAAAGCTTTCGTCGGAGCATTTTACCCCGATATTGGCCGTGTACGTGCATTTGTCCTGCAATAAATAATCGGATTCGCCGAAGGAAAGATATTGCTTGGGGTTGATCGACGGCGGGGATATCCTGACAGCCTGCTGCCTCCCGTTGCCGCCGCCGCTCTGCGACGACTGCGCGTTTTGCATGACTTTCTCCATATTAGGCGAAATCGAGACCTCGGAGCCGAAACGGTTTTTGTAGTCGTCGATTATGCCGGAAGACGTGTTGTTGATGATTAGGGCTATAACCGTCGTCGTGATAATCGCGAAAATAATTACCGCGATAAGCGTGTTGCGCCCCCTGTTGCGGACCAGGTTTTTAAGCGCGTTTTTGAGTACATACATGAATGCGTTCACCCTTTCGTAATGTTATGTATCCTTTATACTTTGCCGATGTGACACTTATGTGACGCTTTTGTGATATTAATATAAAAAGTAAAGGGAGGAAACAATACCCTCCCTTTCGGCTCTATATCCTGTATCCTGTATCCTACATCCTATATCCTAAATTAACGGCTTCGATATTTTTTTCAATCAAATGCGATTTTGAGGGCGGGACGGCTTTTTTTATGGCTTTTTCCACCGTTTCAAACGTCGTGAAACCTGTCAGGGCAAGTATTTTGCCAAGCATTATAATGTTCGCCAGCCCCTGAAGGCCGTTTTCGTTCGCCAAAGCCGTCGCGGGTATATAATGGGCGTCTATATCGGTTCTGGAAGTCTTTTCCGAAACCAATGAGCTGTCGATGACAACGGTCCCGCCCGGCGCCGCCGTGTCAATAAATTTAAGGTATGACGGCAGGTTCATAACCACCAGAAGCTCCGGCGAATCCACTATCGGGGAATAAATCTGCGTATCGGAGACGCGGACGCTGCTGTTGACCGTGCCCCCGCGCATTTCCGGCCCGTATGAAGGCATTGTCGAGACTTCCCTGCCGTCGATTATGCCGCAATACGCCACAAGCTTGCTCAAAAACAGTATCCCCTGGCCGCCGAACCCCGCAAAACGGGCGTTTATTTCTTTCATATTATAATTTTCATCCTTTCCGTAGGGGGCGCCGCCCTCGGCGTCCCGTCTATAGCAATATTTCATCTGAATTCGGAACGCCGATAAGCGTAATGCCTCCTGCGGGAGGCGGCGTCCCCTATGATGTTTTATCTTTATAAATTCCAAGCGGATAATACGGCAGCATATTGTCCCGAAGCCAATCCAGCGCGTCAACAGGCGTCAGCCCCCAGTTTGTCGGGCAGGACGATATTATCTCCACTATGGAAAACCCTTTTTCCGCAATTTGCGCCTCAAACGCCTTTTTCACGGCCTTTTTGGCGTTCCTGATGTTTTTTACGCTGTCCACCGCGACCCTTTCGGCGTATGCGACGCCGTCAAGGGTGGAGAGAAGCTCGCACACCTTTATGGGGAAACCCGCCGATTTGATATCCCTGCCGTAAGGGCTGGTCTGGGTAACCTGCTCAGGCAGCGACGTGGGGGCCATCTGGCCGCCCGTCATGCCGTAAATTGCGTTGTTCACGAATATAACCGTAATATTTTCGCCCCTCGCGGCAGCGTGGACGGTTTCGGCCGTGCCTATGGCGGCAAGGTCGCCGTCTCCCTGATAGGTGAACAGCACATTGTCTGGTATTGCGCGCTTTACGCCCGTCGCCACGGCGGGGGCCCTGCCGTGTGGGGCCTGTATCATATCGCAGTTGAAAAAATTATACGCGAGGACGGAGCAGCCTACGGGGGCTATGCCCACCGTCTTGCCCTCTATCCCAAGCTCGTCTATGGTTTCGGCTATAAGCCTGTGGATGACGCCGTGGGTACAGCCGGGGCAATAGCTGGTGGGAACGTCCGCCAGCGCTTTCGGTCTTTTGAAACTGGGCATTATTTATACCTCCGATCTGTTTTTTCTATAAATCCCAAAATTTCATCTACATTCGGTATAACGCCGCCGGTGCGCCCGAAAAATTCGACGGGGACCGAGCAGTCGCAGGCGAGCCGGATGTCATCGACCATCTGCCCCATGCTCATTTCAACGGAAATAAAGGCTTTCGCTGTTTTGGCCGCTTCGGCTACAGCTTTTTTCGGGAACGGGTACAACGTAAGCGGACGGAGCAGCCCTGCCCTGATGCCTTTCCCGCGGGCCATGTTTATTGCGGCCTTGGCAACCCTCGAAGTCGCACCGTATGAAACAAGAACGATCTCAGCGTCGTCAGCCAAATAATTCTCATGCAGGCTTTCGTTTTCCTCAATTATTTTATAGCGCTCATAACGCTTTTTAATTGATTCCTCGAGCATGTACGGGTCTAAATATAGCGAATTGATTATATTTTTCGGCCGCCCGTTATTATGCCCCGACGCCGCCCATTCCTTTTTCGGGAGCGGCCCCGCCGGTTCGCCGGGCAATACCACCGGCTCCATCATCTGCCCCAGCATCCCGTCCGCCAGAATCATGGCGGGCATACGGTATTTATCCGCGAGATCAAAGGCTTTCCCGGCTAAATCGACCATTTCCTGAACCGTCGCGGGCGCGGACACCAAAATATGCAAATCGCCGTGGCCGGGGGCTTTTACCGCCTGGCAATAATCCGCCTGCGACGGCTGGATGCCGCCCAGCCCCGGCCCCCCGCGCTGTATGTTGACGATAACGCAGGGCAGGTTCGAGCCGCACATATAGGAAATGCCTTCCGTTTTAAGGCTGATCCCCGGCGACGAGGACGAGGTCATGGCCCTCACCCCGGCGGCGGCGGCGCCCTGCACCATGTTTATAGCGGCTATTTCGGATTCAGCCTGCAAAAACACCCCGCCCACCTTCGGCAGCCTTTTTGACATATATGCGGCAAGCTCCGTCTGCGGCGTGATGGGATAGCCGAAGAAATGGCGGCAGCCCGCCAGTATGGCGGCCTCGGCCAGAGCTTCGTTGCCCTTCATTAAAACTCTTTCACTCATTTTCACATCAATCCTTCCATATTTTGGATGCACGGAAGGGCACAAGACCCTCCCCTACGGCTTTAATCGTTAATTGTAAATCGTTAATTGTCAATTGTAATAGCGCAATCCGGGCAGATCATAGCGCAGGACGCGCAGCCCGTGCATTTTTCCGCGTCGGTGACGCCCGCAGGGTTATAGCCTTTTAAATTTAATTTGCCGTTCATTATTTCAATGATTTTTTTCGGGCAGACCGTAACGCAAAGCCCGCAGCCCTTGCAAAAATTTTCGTCGATTTTTATTTTAGCCATTTTATACACATTTCCTTTCACGGGACGTCCAGTACGCCGTCTCCTACAGTATATTTTGCTGTTTTTTGTGATTTCCCGTAGGGCTTCTAAATCCTATGCCCTATATCCTAAATCCTAGAATTACCACGGTGTTTTTACATATATTTCAACGGGATATAAGTTCTCT
>WREG01000097.1 GCA_009779455.1 Oscillospiraceae bacterium | reverse complement strand
CAAAACGGAGGAAACGACAATGACAAAATACACACAGGAAAGCTACCAAAAGGACAAGGATTTACAAGAAGAATTAAAGGGCTATATGCACAGCAAAAAATGGGAGGAAAGAGAACAGCGCGACGCTTATTGGGACGCTGTCTACCGCACGGACGCCTTCCTAATCGGCGGGCAAGCGGCGGCGGAAGCCCAAAACGGCAACCCCATCAGCGACAGGTGGCTGCCCTGGAGCGGCAACCATTTAGACGACAACCTTGCGATTTTCGCCGGGGAGCTTGCCGAGAACGGCATCGGACGGGTTCTGCTCGACACGAACCAAAGCACGGCTTTCGGCAAGCAACTCGCGGGCTTTGCCAAAGCCGGATGGCTCATCACAGGCACAGAGGAAAAAGAAGTCAGCCGATGGGGCGGGACTGAAATGCAGACCTTTCTTGTTTTGCAGCACGTTTCCTGACCGGGATCACATAGATACAGACGGCTCGCCGAAACAAGGCGGGCTGTTTTTTTATGCCCAATTCTAAAATTTGACGGGAAGCCCCTATCTTTTGACGGGTAGCCAAAGATTTGACGGAACTGTATGCAAATCGCCCTCTCCCGTCAAAAGATACCCCTGTTTTCGGCATTTTTGCGTTTTCGGCTCTTTTTGCGGCTTTATATCGGCGGTTATATGAGCCTAACTTTTGACGGAAAAAGGCGGTAAACCTTGCCGTCAAGCGGTTTTCGGCGCATACAGAAAACCCTAAATTGAAAACATAAAGTTTATCAATTTAGGGTTATCTCTGTGGCGCGCTTGCAGGGACTCGAACCCCGGACCCTCTGCTTAGAAGGCAGATGCTCTATCCGCCTGAGCTACAAACGCTCGACATATATAATATATCACAAAATATTTGAAAATGCAATAAATTTATTTTATTTATCTAATTATTTAAAGTTAAATTGTCGCCTTTTTCCTTTTGCGAATACGCTTTATTATCAGCAATACAGGAACCGCGACAGCAACGACAACCACAAAATAAGGTATAGAGGCGATGAAACCGATAATGAAGCCGCGAATGCCGACGCCGACGTTTTTCAGGCTTCTTATAAAACCCGAACCCGCCAGGGCCGCGAAAGATTCCGATGGCGCCTTGATCTGCTCGACTTCCTGAATATTTATATAAACCGTGCTGTACTGTACTTGATTGTTAAGCTTTTGCAGCTTCAGCATATAGCTTTCAAGCTCGCCCCTGACGTTTGAGAGCCTGTCCCGCAGTTTTATTATCTCATCGACGGTCTGCGCTTTTTCGAGTATTTCAAGCAGGGCTTTTTCCTCCGCCTCCAAAGCGTTTTTTCTGCTCCCCGTCTCTATCATTTCATCCGTTATATTGTTGTATGCGACATCCCTGCTTGTTATTGTCCCGTTTTTTTCAAGGGCGTTTATAAACTCGTCAAGCTTCCCGTTTTCCGAAGGAACGCGGACGGCCATGCTTAAAGACCTTCCCCAATCGTAGGCGTTTTCGCTTTTATTTTCAACATAGCCTTGAAGCTCCGCGAGTTTTTCGGCTATATCGCTGTTCAGGTCGTCATATTTCTTTGTCTGCAGGTAAAGGTTGGCGTTCGCCACAATATATTGCCCGGATCCGCTTACTTCCCCATCAAAAATGTTTTGCGCTGAAATACCGATCGTCAGAGAATCGGCGGCATAATCCATAAAACCGTACCCCGTTTCGGCAGCATTTTGCGCGGAACAGCCTGAGAACAATATCAGCCCGACAAATAAAACGCAAAAAAGCAATAAAATGCAATGTTTTTTCATAAGATACCTCCGCAATAAACATATTTATAGCCCCTAAATCCTAACCCCTATAGCCTAAATCCTAGTAGGCGCATTCCGCCGCCGCTTTTACGAACGCCCTGATGTTTTCCGGGTCGCCCGTGAAAAAATGGTCGGACGGGCAGCATATGTAACCCCCGTCAGGGCATTTTTCGAAAAGCCCCCGCACCATTTTCGCGGTATTTTCGGGCGTACCCTGTTCAAAGCCCCGGTTTTGGTCAAAGCCGCCGATGAAAAACAGCTTATCGCCAACCCGCCTTGACGCTTCCGCCAGGTCGCAGTCGCCGCCCATCTCCGGAGGGGTCATGGTTTCAAGCCCGTCCGCGCCGTTTTCGGCCACGATTTCAAGCAGGGGCATAAGGCCGCCGCAAAGATGGTAGACTATTTTTACTCCCGCGTTTTTGAAAGCCGCGTGCTGTTTTTTATCGTAGGGAAGGCAGAATTCTTTGTGCAGGGCGGGGCTGATAACGGTGGACGAGCCTCCCCCGCCGCCTGTCTCGATTAAATCCATCTCGAATTCGCCGCCAAGCTCAATCACTTTTAATTTCTTTTCGAGAAATGTGTTTAAAACGTAATGAACCCAGTCCGGCTTGTCGAAGCAATCCATAATAGCCTTTTGCGTGCCGTACATGGACGTCGAAAAGGTCTGCCACGGGCTTCCCTGCCCGAAATCATAGAACCCGCCCCGGACAATGCCCCTATCGCCGATTTTTTTCTTTGCTTCAATGACCGGCGACCAGTCAACCTTAATGGGCGAAGGCACAAATTCGCGCCAAATCTCAAAATCCCGCTCATCTTTGATCCAATATTCCGTTTGCCATGTGGTTATCGGGCTTGACGAGAGTTTTCTCGTAAGCTCGCCCTTCGGCGTTGTTATTGTTTCTATAAAGTGAGAATAACCGTCTTTTTTTCCGAGATCAACGGTTTTTTTCTCCCAATTGGCCATATCTTTGTCGGAATATTCAAAATCGGGGTTTTGGTATATCACGGGGTCCATCGAAAAATAGTCGTATGCCGCGTATTGGTCGGCCCCGCCCAAAAACTCTTTGAGGTAATACCCCATCCAGGCGTGAACCTGGCAAGGAAGCCTGTCGGGCTTTTTATTTTCCAAAGCGTTAAAAAAGCGCTCGCGTCCGGTCATTTAAATCAATCCTTTTAAATAATTGAGAATGGAAAATTGAGAATTGAGAGAATTAAAATTGAGAATTGAGAAATAAATCTCTCTCTATTCCCAACTCTCAACTCAAAAATATATCGCCTGCCCCGTCTCCATAGATTCGTTTGCCGCAAGGCCCAGGCGGAGGGTTTTCAGCGCGTCGCTGTAGGGCGAACGGATTTTGCTGTCGTCGCCCGTTTTGACCGCGTCGATAAACGTCCTGTCCGCCAATATGCCCTGATCCACAAGCCTGTTGTACGTGAGCTTGCTTTCTTTGGTTAAAAACGTCACGTCGTCGCGCAGGTTATATTCTATCGTCATGTCGTCGCAGAGGATCGTCAGGCCGTTGTGCGTAAAGCCGCCCATGTTGTAATTCATGTAGCATCCTGTGAACAGCGTCGCTGTGACGTTGTTTTTGAAGCCTATCACGCAGGTGGAATGGTCGTCCGTGTCGTATAACACGCCGTCTTTTTCAAAAGGCTCAACCAGCCCCCTAGAGGCGGTCGCGTAAACCGACGTCGGCTCGCCGAAAAGATAGCGGAGCATATCCAGCAAATGTATATTCTGCTCGACAAGCTGGCCGCCGCAGGTTTCTTTGCGGAGCCACCACCAAACCATCGGGATGCCTCCCACCCACGCGCCGTAAACCAGCCCGCATTTGCGGTTTTTAAGCTCATCCTTCAGTTTGTCTATTATTTCCAAATATCTGTCCTGGAAGCCGACTGAGGTTATAAGGTTTTTTTCGATTATCAGGTGCGAAATTTTTTCCGCCTCGCGCAGGTCAAGGTGTATCGGCTTTTCAATGAGGAAAGGTATGCCTTTTTCGACCGCAATGTACTCGATATCCGTGTGGGCCGTAGGCTCGACGCAGATATAGACGCAGTCAAGGCTTTTGTTGTCCTCGTTTTCAAAAAGCTCCTTATGGCTGTTATAAAGCCTCTCCGCCCCCGTTTTTTTCGCGAAATTTTCGCGCCTCTCTTTTATAGGGTCTGCCAGCGCGACTATCTGCACATCCTCGAACTCCAGCAAATGCCCCAAATGGTAGTTGGCGATCCCGCCGCAGCCTATAAAGCCGACTTTTGTTTTTTTCATTTTTTCAAATCCCTTCAATATTTTTATAATCAAAATTTTATCGCTTTTAATGCAAGCGGCGCGTCCTCAAAGAAATCATTGAAGCCCGCTTCCACCGAGCACCTCGGGCAGCCTATATCCGACATGGCTTTGACGAAAGGCCGGTAATCGAAGCCGTCGTCAGGCCGCGGGTAGCGGCGGCCTATGGGGAACGCAATGTGCGAGTGCAGGATTTTCCCCTTCAAATCATACAAATCCTCTATTTTATCCTCCAATAAGAACATATGGTAAAGGTCGCCGAGGCCGAAAACCGCTCTGTGGCCGCATTTTTCGGCCAGCTCCACGCCGTCTGCGACGAAATTTATAATATTGCTTTCACCCTTTTGGAGCGGTTCGATTGCTATTTGCAGCCCGGCCTTTTCGGCGGCGGGGCCGGCGTAATTCGCCAGAAAATATGCGAGCTGGTCAAAAGCCTTGTCTTTCGGGAAACCCTCTGGTACGTTCCTCGCCCCCGCACTCCCGAAAACGACTGTTGCAAGCCCCGCGTTTTTCGCCCTTTCCATGCCTTTCGCCAGATAGTCCGCTATCGCCGGGTAGTCGATTTCCCCGCCCGTCAGCTTCAGGTCGCCGGGGACAAAGCAGTTCGCCGCGTCGCAGGGGAAGCCGATTTCCCTGATGCAGGCAGTAAAGGCATTATAAACTTCATCTTCACATCTTGTCAGGTAGGTAAAATTCGCTTCCATATAGTCGAAACCGCAGTTTTTGGCGGCTTCAACGCGCTTCAATTCTTCAATGTCCACGCAAATCCCGTATTTCATTTCAACAATCCTTCCATATTTAATTTTTTAAATAAAAAATCCACCGCTGACATTATATAACAACGGCGGGTTTTTAGCAACTCATATTTCTCTCGTGTGCGCTTAAATTATGTTTGATTTTTTAGTAATTTTTAATAGAAATAAAAACAAGCGGCGGCAAGTCCCCGCCTGACCTCTCTGTCACTCCCCTACAAAAATAAATATGTTGGCGCTGATCGAATGATACAGCTTGACCTCGCATTCGTATGTACCGAAGCGCTTTATTTCCTCGACGGCGATTTTGCGCTTGTCCACTTCGACCCCGAATTCGTCTTTTATTTTTTCCGCAATTTCTTTCGCGGTGACGGAGCCGAAGAGCTTGCCGCTCTGCCCGGCTTTTGCCGCAAGCTTGACGGTTTTCCCGTCAAGGGCGGCTTTTTCCGCCAGGGCTTTCGCTTTTTCCGTTTCAATGCGGTGCTTTTCCGCAGCGTCCCTGTTTTTAAGCTCGTTCATAGCCTGCGCGTTCGCTTCGGACGCGAGCTTGCGCGGGAAGAGGTAATTCCTCGCGTAGCCGTCCGACACGGAAACCAGCTCGCCTTTTTTCCCGAGGGATTTGATGTCCTGCGTCAATATTGCCTTCATTGGTCATCCATCCTTTAATATTTTTAATGAATAATGAATAATGAATTATTCATTAAATTTTACAGCTCTACTATCATCGGCAAAATCATCGGCCTGCGCTTGGTCCGCTCGTACATAAGGTTGCCGATTTCGTCCTTAAGCTTGTTTTTTATGGCGTTGCCGTCGAAATAATCCGAATTTTCAAAGCGTTCTATCACATCGACCGCGATATCCTTCGCCTCGTCCAGCAGTTCCTCGTATTCCTTCGCGTAGACAAACCCGCGGGTGACTATTTCCGGCACGGATATAAGCTGGTTGTTCCCGCAGTCTATGGCGACGCTTATTGCCACAAGCCCGTCCTCCGACAAATGCTTCCTGTCGCGCAGGACGGCGTTTCCCACGTCGCCCACGCCGTAGCCGTCCACAAATATGCGGCCGGCGGGGACGGTGTTTATAGACCTTGCGCCGCTTTTCGAAAGCTCGACCTCCGCGCCGTTATCGACCAGCAGTATATTCTTTTTTTCGACGCCGACGGCTTCCGCCAACGCCGCGTGCCGCCTCAAATGCTTCTGCTCGCCGTGGACGGGTATGAAAAATTTGGGTTTTACCATGCCTATAATGAGTTTCAGTTCCTCCTGGCAGGCGTGGCCCGATACATGCACCTCATGCATCCTCTCGTAAACCACCTGCGCCCCCAGCTTCATCAGCTCGTTTATTACCCTTCCCACTGTTTTTTCATTCCCGGGTATGGGGTTTGCCGAAATTATCACGAAATCGTTCGGCCCTATGCGGACCTTCCTATGATCCGAGGCAGCCATACGCGTAAGCGCGGACATAGGCTCGCCCTGGCTCCCCGTGGTGATTATCACTGTCTTTTCGTCGGGATACTGGTTTAATTCGTCCATATTTATAAGCAAATTATCAGGGATATCCAAATATCCGAGGTCAGTGCTTATCCCAACCACATTTTCCAGGCTCCGCCCCGAAAGCGCGACCTTCCTCCCCAATTTGTGCGCCACCCGGATCACCTGCTGTATCCGATGGATATTTGACGCGAAAGAGGCGATTATGAGCCTTCTTGTCCCCGCTTTTGTAAAAAGGCTTTCGAAGGACTCCCCTACTTTGCTTTCGCTTTCCGTATAACCGGGGTTTTCGGCATTCGTCGAGTCCGAAAGGAGGCAGAGAACGTTCTGCGTACCAAGCGCCCCCAAACGCGGGAGGTCGATTATATCGCCGTCTATGGGCGTGCTGTCGATTTTAAAGTCGCCGGTGTGTATAATTATCCCCGCAGGGGTTTTAATCGAAAGCGCCAGCGAATCGGGTATCGAATGGTTTACGTGGATCGCCTCAATATTGAAAGGGCCGAGATTTATTATGTCGCGGGGTTTTATCTCGTTTAATTCGCATTTAGACAGAAGCTTGTGTTCCTGCAATTTGCCCTCGATAAGGCCCAGGGTGAGTTTTGTGCTGTAAACGGGGATATTCAGCGTTTTAAGAAGGTAGGGCAGTCCGCCTATATGATCTTCATGCCCGTGCGTAATGACAATCCCCAATATTTTGTCGGCGTTCCTTTCTATAAACGAAAAGTCGGGTATCACCAAATCCACGCCGAGCATATCGGCTTCCGGGAACGAAAGCCCGCAGTCGATCAGCAGCATTTGATTCCCGTAAGTTATGAGCGTCATGTTTTTCCCGACTTCATTCAACCCGCCCAAAAACGCTATTTTAATCTTTTCAGCCGCGCCTTTATTAACCTTGCCGCTGCCGCCCGATAATTTCTGCCCGTAAGCGACGCCGGCTAAGTCATTATTTTTATTGTTCATTAATTAACTCCTAACTTAAATGCATAATTCATAATGCATAATGCATAATTTAAGATAT
>WREG01000096.1 GCA_009779455.1 Oscillospiraceae bacterium | reverse complement strand
GAATTATTCGCTTGCCCGTATGGTGAAAAGCCGCTATAAAAAAATCACCGCGCCGTCCATATCCTTCGCCGCCGTCTTTTTTACGGGGTTTATGATGGCTCTTACCCAAAACATACCGATAAACGCCGTTCTTCTTTATCTTGCGGAAGGGGTTATGGCGGGTTCGGTTTCATTTTTTATGACCATAACCGCGGAGCTGCCCGTAAAAATAAAAAACGGCTCGGGGCTTAAAACGTCTGAACTTGTCAGCCTGCTTATAATAACGGGCGTCCTGCTTTTGGCTTTTGACCCGTTTAAAATATACGGGATATCCCCCGCGCGCGTGCTGGCGGCCCTTTTTATAATGTTTGCGGCACGTTACGGCGGCGAAAACTGCGGGGCGGCGGCGGGGATAGCCTTCGGCGTTATATTGGGGTTGTCTGAAGGCAGCGGGCATCTTGCGGGAGGGTACGCTCTTGCGGGCCTTTTAAGCGGGCTTTTCGGGGCGTGGGGGCGTTTCGCCTGCGCGCTTATATTCATTGTTTCAAACGCTGCCGTCTCGGTGGCCGGCGTCCGCGATTTTTCCTCCGTTTATATTATCGCCGAAACGGGCATAGCGGCGCTTATGCTTGTCGCCCTTCCGAAATTCGCCGTAAAAAAACTCAGCGGGATTTTTATACCCGGAAATATACTCCCGAAAGTTGACGGGTATAAAAATATGCTGAAATACCGTCTGGCGGCCGCAGCGGAAACCGCTTTCGACGTTTCCCAATCGGTGAAGGCGGTCACGGGCGCCATTTCAAGGATGACCGGGGAAGATGAAAATTATATTTACACGCGGATACAAAACGACATATGCGGCGGCTGCGTAAAGCGGTCTGTATGCTGGGAATACCGCTTTGACAGCACGATGCGGGTTTTTTATGGCATGACCGAACAGGTAAAAAACGGAAAAAAGACCGGCCTTGAAACTTTGCCCTCCGCGTTCGCAAAGTTTTGCGTTAACGCCGAAAGCATAGCGGATAATTTCAACCGCCTTTTCTACGAATACGCGGCGAAGCTTTCCGCCCAAAACAAAGTAACCGAAGCGCGGATAGTGGCCTCCGACCAATTCATATCATTATCCGTGATGCTTCAAAATCTGGCGGGAGAGCTCGCGGGCGACATAATCTTAGATACCGACACGGCGGCGCTGGCGAAAACCACGCTGGAGCGGGCGGGGCTTAGCGTGACCGACGTCATATGCATAATCGGCGACAGGGGCAGGCCCGCAATCCAGGCCTATTGCGCCCGCAGCAACATTAAGGTTAACGCGAAAAAGCTGTCCGCCGCCCTGAGCGAAACGGTGGGCATCGAATTTGACCTGCCCGTTACGGGCGACGAGGTGGGCGGCGACGCAGTATTGATGTTTTACGAAAAACCGCCACTGAAAATAACGGCGGGGACCTGTCAGCACCCCGGGGAAGGGCAGGCGGTCTGCGGCGACAGCTTCAACTGTTTCAACGACGGCAGGGGGCATTACATAACCATACTGAGCGACGGGATGGGTACCGGCGGCAGGGCGGCCGTTGACGGCTCCATGACCTGCTCCCTTTCCTCAAAATTGTTAAAAGCAGGGTTTGATTTCGACTGCGTTTTAAAGATAGTAAACTCGGCCCTGCTTGTAAAGTCAAGGGACGAAAGCCTGGCCACGCTTGATATCGCCTCCGTTGACCTGTATACAGGCGAAACGTCGTTTTATAAGGCAGGGGCGGCGGCGTCCGTCATAAGCAGAAAGGGCAGGGTTGTAAAAGCAGAAAAATCTTCCCTTCCCCTCGGAATAATACGGGATGTGGAGTTCGGCAGGGTTTCGGGCAAGGTTTCTGCGGGGGATATGCTGGTCATAATGTCCGACGGGGCCGCCGACTGCACCCCGGCGATGATAAAGGAGGAAATATTGAAGAATAAGGGCAAGCCGCCGGACAGAACCGCCGGAATTATCGCGGGAAGGGCTAAGGACGAATATAAGAGCGGAAAACAGGACGATATTACGGTTATCGTTTTAAATGTTGACGAAAACATATAATAAAAAAAGCAGCTATAAAAACTGCTTTTTTATATGTATATTTATACTATCCATGATTTATCAAATCGATTCCTTGCTCTCAACCATGCTTCCCCGCCATGACCGCCTTTATTGTTTTCACGGCATTTTCGTCTATACCGTCAAGCTTCGATATTTCATGTTCGCTTTTTCCTTCAGGCTTTCATAAACGGGGTCGATGAAATATCGGCCCTTTATCCCGTCCAGCGCGCCTTCATACAAGGGCAAAGCCATAAACGGGTCAAAGTTATTGCTGTCGGCCGTCGCAACATTGAACTCCGCCGCCCGCCTGAACCCGGCTTTCGGGTAATAATCGGGATGGCCGAAAATCAATATCGCCCTATGCCCTAAGCGTTTCGCTTCATATATCGAATACCGCAATAAAGCCGTGCCGACGCCCCTGTACCAAAATTCCGGCAAAACGCTCAAAGGCCCGAAGCTTATCTTTAATTAAAATCATTTTCTAATCTCCCCTTTTTTCTTCATTTGCCTGCTAAATTTCGCTATATTTTTATTCCTCTGCCATTTGTCATGCATAAACCCGGCCCTGTCGTCGGAAAACCTTGCTTCGTGCTTTAGTTTGAGATAGCTCTCCCATCGTTCCGCGGGCAATTCCCCGCTTTCAATCGCGGCCCTCACCGTGCAGCCCGGCTCGGTTTTATGCTTGCAGTCGGAAAATCTGCAATTCCGCGTTAAAACTTCCTCCACATCGTAAAAAGCGGAGCCGAGCCCGGCGGTAACGTCGTACATACCCAGCTCCCGCATCCCCGGCGTGTCTATTACCATTGCTCCCGAAGGCCCCCCCGTAAACGGGGAACCCCCCGTAAACGGGGAACCCCCCGTAAACGGGGGTAGCATGAAAAGTTGCCTGTGGGTAGTCGTATGACGGCCCCTTGCGTCGTCCTCGCGTATAGCGTTCACGTCCATCAGCTTTTCGCCCGCCAGCGCGTTTAAAAGGCTTGATTTGCCGACGCCGGAGGAGCCGAGGAAAACCACGGTTTTTCCCGGCTTCAAGTATGCGTCAAGGCGTTCAAACCCCTGCCCCGTGACCGCGCTTACGGCGATAACGTCAACATGAGCCGCTATTTTTTGCGCCGCTTCGAGTTTGGAATCAAAATCGTCCGCCAGATCCGCTTTTGTAAGTATTACCACGGGCTCCGCCCCGCTCTGCCACGCGAGGGTGAGGTAGCGCTCCAAACGGCTTATATTGAAATCCCTGTTTAAGGAAGTCATAATAAAAACCGCGTCAAAGTTGGCCGCCACCGCCTGTTCGCCCCGCCCCGGCGACGGATCCCGGCGGGAAAAGAAGCTTTTTCGCGGCAGTGTCCTTAAAATCAGGCTGTCGCCGCCCGTTTCATGTTGAATAAGTACGAAATCGCCGACTGTCGGGAATTCTTCCCCGAATCCATAATATACAGATGTTTTCAGTTTGCCGAAAACAGTGCCGTGCACACATACCAGATCATACCGCTCGCGGCGTACTGCCGTGACCCGCGCCGGCATACACTTCGCGCCCTCCGCGCCTTCCGGCAGCATTGACGGGTCCCACCCGTAAGTTTCTATATTTATCATCTGATTCCTCCAATTAAGATATAAAAATACCGCAGGCAAGCAGCCTTTGTAAGCTGCAAAAGTCTACGGAAACAACCGCGCCTTTTTACGGCGCGTATGCAAATATGCAGTATTAAAAAGTCACTTTTCGGCCATCTGTAAAATGGCTTCGGGCGATAAAATCAAAAGGGTTGCCCCTTGACCCGCCCGTTATTAAGTTTAAAAGACAATCACCATATAAACCGACATTAATAACATCTCCTTCCGGATAAATAATAGGCTTTAATTTTGCCGTAAATAAAGTTTAGCATATAATAATGTAAATTGCAACACTTTAAGTAAAATTTAACCCGAAGCTGACCGACAGCGCCTGGTTGATTTTCCCCATCTCCCCGTTGTCAAGGGTCCCCATGCGCTCTTTCAGCCGGGTTTTGTCTATAGTCCGCACCTGTTCCAAAAGCACTATCGAATCCTTCGCGAGGCCGCACTCGTCCGCGTTCACCCTGATGTGGGTCGGCAGGTCGTTTTTATATTTTTGGCTTGTTATAGCCGCCGCTATGACCGTGGGGCTGTATCTATTTCCGATATCATTCTGTACGATAAGTACGGGCCGCACGCCCCCCTGCTCCGACCCTACCACGGGGCTTAGATCAGCATAGTAAATGTCGCCTCTGTGTACATTGCCCGCGTTGTACGCGTTATCCATCTTTTATCATCCCTTGCATAAAAATACCGCAAGAAAAATTTTAAACCTTTCTTACGGTAATATTTTTGCCAAGGGTGAACGCAAATAAACATGGATTTTAAGAAAATTTACATATCAGGTTGTATTTGGGAATAGACAAATCCGTTATGCCCCCCGTTTCGGCGTCTTGCCGCGCTTTATATTCCATATCGTCTACTTTGCCGCTATATTCGACGCTTTCTTCCGTTTTTATGTAAGTTGCGTCGTTTGAATATAAAAGGGATCGCATGGCTTCGATAAAACCTGCGGGCATAAAATCCGTACCGGGCTGCTCGCTTGAAACGTCAATCATTTGAAGTTTATAAGCGCCGTCTGAATATATAACTTTAAGCCCCCTGACGTTTTCGGGGGATGCAAATTCCGCCGATATGTCGTCATATGTAAGGCAGTTTATATTGCCCTCGTATGTAATGCCCCCTGCGGCCATTGTAAAATTTGCGTTGAATATCTGTGGCAAAGCGGGCGCGCCGGGGAGTGGGGCTGTGCAGGAGGGCAGGATAAGAATGAGGGAAAATATAATAAAATAACGTTTTTTCAATAAAATCAACACCTTTTAATGCAAAATTCATAATTCATAATTACTGACGAAAATCACAATCAAGCGCTGATATTTAATTGTTACATAAATTATGAATTTCATTTAAGATTCTTGACGGCGTGCAGGCCAGCTGCGAATGCCTCCCCGCAACCCTGTCCGCTGCTAAACCGTGTATGAACGCGGCCGACGCGGCGGCTTCTGTTGGGGGCAGCCCGTTTGCCGCGAATGCCGCGATAATTCCCGCCAGCAGATCGCCGCTCCCGCCCCTCGAAAGGCCGGGGTTGCCCGTGGGGTTGACAAAAATGCGATTTTCGCCCGCGATTACCGTATTCGCGCCTTTCAGCAGAAGCGTAATGCCGTATTTTTCGGCTAAATCTTTGGCCGCATAAAGCCTGTTTCCGTTTATCTCTCCGATTGAAAGCCCCGTGAGCCTTGCCATTTCGCCGGGGTGGGGCGTTAAAATAAGGCCGGCCTTTGCTTCCTTTAATATATTTATATTGAGCGCGGCGCAATTTATGCCGTCGGCGTCGATAATTAACGTACCGTTTGCGTTTTTTATAACGAATTCCGTGGTTTTCGCGGTATCTTCATCCAATCCCATGCCGCAACCCATTAATACGGTATCCGCTTTTTCAAGGGCGGGTTTCAGCTTCTTTATGGCTTCGGCGCTTATCCTGCCCTCCGCGTTTTCGGGCAGGGGGAGCAAAAGCGGTTCCGTAAGCTTCGACGCAATGGCCGGGTAAGCGGATTCCGGGAATGCGGCGGTCACAAGCCCCGCCCCGCATTCGACGGCGGCGTTTGCCGCCAAAACCGCCGCGCCGGGCATATTATAGCTTCCCGCAACTATCAGAACATGGCCGAAATCGCCCTTGTGGGCGTCATATTTGCGCGGGAGAAGTTTATTTTTGACCTCATTTAACGTTGCAACCTCGTAGAGATTAGGGATTAGGGGTATCGTCTCGCCGAACGAGACGTTGGGATTAGAATTATCGGAAGGGATACCTGTATCAACCACAATGGTTTCGCCGCAAAGGTCAGACACAGGCTTTAATATGTGTACGGGTTTGAACGCATACATTGAAAGGGTCAGCTCCGCTTTTATAAAGGTTTCCGGGACAGTATTCGCGCCGCTGTCAAGGCCGCTGGGGATGTCGAGCGCGACTTTCGCCGCATAAGACTCATTAATATGGCGGAACAGCTTTTTTAAATCCCCGCCGACGCTCCCCGCGAAGCCTATGCCGAAAACAGCGTCTATAATGACGTCGCTGCCGTCAATATTTTCAAGGCAGGCATCCAAATCTTCCGTCGCGTCAAGGACTTCCACGCCGTCCATAGCTTTGAACTTGCTTAAAGCGAGCGGGGCTGTGCTTTCGCCCAAGGCCAATATAACGGTCACGTCATGCCACATAATTTCCGCCAGCTTGCGGGCTACGACAAAGCCGTCCCCGCCGTTTTTGCCTTTGCCGCAGACTACGGTGAAGTATTTTTTGCCATACCTCTTATTTATGATTTTAGCCGCGTTAACCCCCGCGTTTTCCATCATTTCGTCATAGGACAGGCCGTTTTTATAAGCGCTGTCTTCAACTGCGCGTATTTGCTCTTTGTTTAATACATACATTAATCAATATTTCCCCTAACAAAAAATAATATCTTTCATATCCGCGATATGTTCAAAACCAAGTTTTATAGTCATTGAAAGTCACACCTTAGACCATTTCCGGCATTGCTCGATTCTCTTGCCGTCATCGCCCTGTCCTTTGTCATAAGCGAATTCATTCAGCAAAACACAGGGAAAATCCAGGCATTGTCCGCAATGCTCCAATTTTTTGCCTTCGCAGCAATCTTTTACCGGGCATGAATCGCCCCAAAAAGGCTTTTCGATATGTACGCACCCTCCGCAATTCATCCGTTCTCTGTACTCGCATTCATTGCACAGGATGCCGCACCTTGACTCTGCCATAATTAACACCCTCCTACATAAAAATTACGCTGCCGTGCCGCTTCATAAAACAGCACCGTCGCGGCGCAGCTTACATTCAAAGAAGAAGCGGAGGATTTCCCGCTCATAGGTATTGTCGCCATCACGTCGCATATTTCGGTCAAATGCTGATTCAGCCCGTCCGTTTCGTTGCCGATCAAAAATAAAACGGGCGTCGCCATGTCAATTTCGCTTATAGCCGTTTGGTTATGGGCGGTCGTGCCTATGATTTTGATTTGAGGGTATTTTCCCTTTAAATCACTTAAAAACGCGTCGATATCGGCATTGTCCGACAGCCTTATGGACGGGACGTTAAAAAACGAGCCCATTGACGAGCGGATGACCTCCGGCTCATAGACATCAACGGAATGCCCGGTCAAAATCAGCCCTTCAACGCCGAGCGCGTCGCAGGAGCGGAAAAGCGTCCCCAGGTTCCCCTTGTTTGAGGACCGGTCAAATAAGGCGATCACGGGGTTTTCCG
>WREG01000095.1 GCA_009779455.1 Oscillospiraceae bacterium | reverse complement strand
GCAAAAAAGATATTATTGGGCGCGGACGCTTTCAAGCTGTCCGACACCTTCGGATTCCCCCTTGACCTCACTAAAGAGATACTGGGAGAGCGCGGCATGACCGTGGACGAGGAAGAATTCAATAGGCTGATTCAAAAACAGAAGGATACGGCAAGAAAAGCCCGCAAGGACGCGGGGGCGGACGCCTGGAAGGACAGCGGCGCGGCCCTCAACGATTTGAATGCGACCGTATTTACGGGTTATAATGAACTGGAAACGGATTGCGCTATACTCGCGGTCATGGCTAACGGAAAAAAATCCGATTTTCTCAATTCGGGGGAGGAAGCCGCGCTTATACTCGATAAAACCCCGTTTTACGCCGAAAGCGGCGGCCAGACCGGGGATGATGGGCTTATTTCAGGCGGCGGGTTCACTTTTGAGGTTGAGGATACCACAAAAACGGGGAACGGCGTGGTTTTGCATATAGGTAGGATTATTGAAGGCGAATCTTTGACGGCCGGGGAAAAAGCAAAAGCTTCTGTAGACAAGGGCAGCCGTAGCGCCGTAATGAGGAACCATACCGCCGCGCACCTGCTTCAGGCCGCCCTGCGTAAAATTTTAGGCTCCCATGTTGAGCAGGCGGGGCAGCTGGTGACAAAAGATTCCGTCAGGTTTGACTTTACGCATTTTTCCGCGCTCACCTCCGAGGAAATAATGAAGGTCGAAAATGAGGTCAACAGGGACATCCTTGAAGGCGTCCCCGTGCTTACAGAAGAAATGGGGATTGACGAGGCGAAAGCTATAGGCGCTATGGCCCTTTTCGGAGAAAAATACGGCGATATGGTACGGGTCGTCAGGGCCGGGGATTTCTCGGCGGAGCTTTGCGGCGGCACGCATCTTGACAACACGGCCAAGGCCGGGCTGTTCAAGATATTGTCAGAAACATCGGTGGCCGCGGGTGTCCGCAGGATTGAGGGCGTGACGGGTTTCGGCGTGCTGGATTTGATAAATTCCCGCAACGAGCTTATTTATAAAACCGTCGAAAAGCTTAAAACAGGCAATATTTCACAGCTGTTCGAGCGCGCGGCGGCGGTCATGGCGGAGTTAAAGGAAAAAGACCGTGAAATAGAAAGCCTGAAAGGGGAAATCGCGGGGTCGAAAGCCGGGGAGATACTCCAGAAAGCGAAGGATTTGAACGGTTTTAAGGTTATAATAGAAAACATGGGCGAAACCGCTCCCGATACCCTCAGAAGCCTCGCGGACACCATAAAAGCCGCAGGGGACGAATATATAGCGGTTTTGGCGGGCGTGACCGGCGGAAAAGTGAATTTCGCCTGCTGCGCGGGCAAAAAGGCCGTTGAAGCGGGCGTCCACGCGGGCAATATAGTACGCGAAACCGCAAAAATCGCGGGCGGCGGCGGCGGCGGCAGGCCCGACAGCGCGACAGCAGGGGGGAAAGACCCGTCTAAGCTTGACGAAGCTTTAGATGTCGCCTTGAAAATTATAGAAAAAACTATTTTAAATTCATAATTGCTGACGAGAATTTAAGATATCCATATCATTTTTTCAATTATACAGTTAACAAAAGAACAGCAAGGTTTATTTCTTTGTCAAATAATTATGCATTATGAATTTTGAATTACGAATTATAAATTGGAGGAATAATGGACTGCTTATTTTGCAAAATAGCAAACAACGAAATCCCGTCGGACAAGGTTTATGAAGATAACGATATCTTGGCCTTCCGGGATATAAAGCCCAATGCGCCCACGCATATTTTGATAATACCAAAAGCTCATATCGCGTCGGCGGCTGAAATAACCGCCGAAAACAGCGGCGTTATTTCGAAAATATTCGAGGCTGCCGCAAAAATCGCGAAGGACGCGGGGCTTGAAAGCGGCTTCAGGGTCGTGACAAACTGCGGAGAGAGCGCAGGGCAGAGCGTTATGCACCTGCATTTTCACCTTATGGGCGGGAGGTCATTTTCGTGGCCGCCGGGATGATCTGAGAATTGAGAGTTGAGAGTTGAGAGTTGAGCCTCACAATTTTTCATTCTCTCAATTCTCAATTCTCAACTCTCAATTATAAAAAAGCTGGGGGAATTGAAATGAACGAATACCATAATATAAACATCGCGGGGCTTGACAGGAAGCTTCCGCTTTGCCGCGTGAACGAGAGCATGTCCATAGCGGCTTTCGTCATATTCGGCGATGTGGAGCTGACAATAGCCGCCGCCGGAAAATTGCTTGAAAAAGCGCCGGATTTCGATTTTATCGTCACCCCGGAGGCGAAAAGCATACCGCTGGCCTATGAAATGTCAAGGCAGAGCGGCAGGGAATATTTCGTAGCGCGTAAGGGCGCCAAGCTTTACATGAATGACATAGTCAGCGTCAACGTCCGCTCCATAACCACCCAAAAAGAGCAGACTCTTTACCTTGACGGCGGCGACGGCGAGAAAATGCGCGGCAAAAAGGTTCTCATTGTAGACGACGTGATAAGCACAGGGGATTCCCTGAAAGCCGTCGAGGAGCTTCTTTCGGGCTTCGACTGCGTTATAGCCGCGAAAACCGCCATATTGGCCGAGGGCGACGCGGCGGACAGGGATGATATCGTGTATTTAGAGAAAATACCGCTGTTTTTTAAATAAATTGAAAGGATCAATTGAATGGAAAATATTATAAAAACCGTTACAATCATCTATAACCCCCAATCTTCCCGTTTTGATAAGAATATATTAGAAAAAGTGAAAGAAAAGCTGAGTTCGAGGGATATTGAAACAGCCGTGGTCGAAAGCTGCTGGGCCGGGCACGTCGTTTCCCTCGTTAAAAAATACAACCCCATGTGCGACCTGATAGTGTCCATAGGCGGCGACGGCACTATGGGCGAATGCTTCCAGGGTTTTTTCGGTGAGGAGCAGCGCGCACTGTACACCCATCTCTCTACCGGGGCCACAAATGATTCGGCCGACAATTTCGGGCTTATAAAGAATGATGTCCCGGCCTCGTTTGATATGATTTTAAACGGGACGGTCAAAGATATTGACGTTATGACGGTAAACAGGAGCCCGTTCAGCTATATTTCCGCCTTCGGCTTTGTCGCCAACGTCCCGTATGACACGCCGCACAATTTAAAACGCCGGCTCGGCCGCGCCGCATATGTGCTGTACGCCGTAAAGGAATTTGTAAAATTGCCGAGGAAAATGCAATTGAAATATACCGTTGACGGGGAAGAAACCGAAGAAACGGCCGTATTGGCAATCATTTCAAATTCCAAAAATTTCGCGGGCGTGGAAATCCATAAAAACGCGAAGCTTGACGACGGTTTGTTTGAAGTGTTGTTTTTAAGGCGCGCCACGCCGAAATTGATAGCCCAGGTTTTTGCCGATTATTTGAAAGACGATATAAATTTTGACCATTACGGGGACGCCGCGGTAACCTTCCTTGCCGACGAGGTTACTGTTAATTTTGACAACGGCAAAATGGATTTTGACCTTTGCAATGACGGGGACAAATATACCCTCGACAGGGATGATTTAAGCCTGTGCTATAAAATCGGCGGGCGGCTTAAAATGTTGCTGCCCACGGAATTTAAGATTCCGATGGAATTTAAGATACCCGGGAATCAGGACGGCGCCGGGAATCAGGATGCCGAAGCAAACTGATTTTAAAAAAGAGGAGGAATTATTAATGGAAAACCCTATAAAAACCGCTACTATCATATATAACCCCGTCGCTACCCGCGTCAACAAAGGTTTTCTTGAAAAATTGATCGGCAACCTCGCTTCCCGCGGGATTGAGGCGGCCGCCGTCGAAAGCGAATGGGCGGGGCATGTCGTCCCGCTTGTGAAAAAATACAACCCGCTTTGCGATCTTATCATCTCCGTCGGGGGGGACGGCACGCTCGGTGAATGCTTTAAAGGCTTCCACGGTGAAAAACAGTACGCTTTATACGCCCATCTCCCCTTGGGGACAGGCAATGATGCCATAAAAAAATTCGGGCTGAAAGACGATCCTTTTAAAAGCCTGGACATGATCCTGAGCGGTGAGATAATGGATATGGATATCCCCATCGTTAACGGCGAACCCTTCAGCCACGCCTCAGCATTCGGCTTTCTTATGAATATACCCTATGACACGTCGCACTCATTGAAACGCAGGCTCGGGTCGGTGTCATACATAGTATGCGCCGTGAAGGAGTTTTTCAAAGGATCGAACAGGATTCATTTTAAATATACTATGAACGGCGATGAAATCGACGACTCGGCGGCACTTATAGTCATCTCAAGCACTAATAACCTCGTGGGCATGGACATATACGGAGACGTGAAGTTTGACGACGGCCTTTTTGAGGTTTTGTTCCTGCGGCGCTTTACCCTGGTATTTTTAATAAGGCTTCTGTCCGACTGGCGTAAGGGCTGCCTTGATTTTGCGCATTTGGGCGACGAGATCAAAATTTTTTCGACCGACGATATTAAAATTTCTTTTAACAATGACAAAAAACACTTTGACCTTTGCAACGACGGGGACAAATTCCCTCTTGGCAACGGCGACCTGACGCTCCGGTATAAAATAGACGGAAAAATCAAAATGCTGCTTCCCGCCGAATCAAAATCAACAAAAAAAACCGAATCGGGGGTATAAGTTTGAAAAACTTTAAATATCCGATTGTTTTTAAAACTTCGCATAGAAAGGATAGCCATAATTATGAAAAAGACGATTGTCAGCTTATGTGCCGCCGGGCTGTTGTTTTTTACCCTTTGGTCTATGAACACCCTGTTTTTCCCGCTGCTTTTGACGCTCTTGGCCTGCATGGCGGTATACGAAGTCGAGAAAGCCGTTGACCTGAAAAATATGCCTGCCATGGCCCTCAGCGTTGTCGTCGCCGGCTCAATGCCGATCATTATCCATTGCAAGGAATATTTAAGCGGGTATTTTAAATATATCCCGAACGCCCTGTTGCTTTATTTCGTCCTTATGATGATCTTTATGCTCGCTTTTTATGAGAAGACGAAATTTTACCAGATAGCTGTTGGGGTATTTTCGTCGCTGTTCTTTCCCGCCTGCTTCACAATATTTATATTGTTAAGGGACATGGGCGGCGAAATAGCGGCGAAATCCGACAAATCGGGCGCGGTATTCCTTATCCTCTGGCCCAGCTTCGCGGCTTGGGGGGCGGACGCTTTCGCCCAGGTAACGGGTATGATTTTCGGGAAGCACAAGCTTGCGCCGAAAATAAGCCCGAACAAAACAATCGAAGGCGCTGTAGGCGGCATTGCGGTCGCGACGGCTATGGGCGTTATACTGCTTGCCGTGTTCAACAGATTTTTCTTTACGGGCGCAGTCGTCCCGTATTGGATCATGCTGGTTTTCACCCCGGTTTTATCCGTCACGGGCATATTGGGCGACCTTGCGGCATCGGCGATAAAACGCAATGCCGGCATAAAAGATTTCAGCAAGATGCTCCCCGCGACGGGCGGCATTATGGACAAGGTAGACAGCGCGACATTCACGTTTTCGGTATATTATTGCTTTTTGCCTTTGATTCTTAAAGTTTGACCATTTATATAATATAGAAAAGGGATTTTGACGTTAATGGAAAACTCAATAAAAACCGCGGCTATAATTTATAACCCGGTAGCAACGCGTTTTAATATGGAACTGCTTGCGCAGGTAACAAAAAAGCTTGAAGAACACGGGATTGAGGTTGTGTCAGCGGCAAGCGAATACGCGGGGCATGTCATCCCCCTCGTGAAACAATATAACCCTCTATGCGACCTTATCCTGTCGATAGGCGGCGACGGAACGATGGGGGAATGCTTCCAGGGCTTCCACGGCGAAAAGCAATACGCCCTGTACTCCCATTTGCCCGCCGGGACCGCTAACGACAGCACGAAAAATCTCGGTTTAAAGAAAAAAGACAATATCGCGAGCCTGGATATGATTTTAAACGGCGAAATAAAAGAAACGGACATCCTTACGATAAACGGCACCCCTTTCGGCAATGCTTCGGCCCTCGGTTTTTTGGCCAGCATGGTATATGAAACCCCGCGCTCTTTGAAATACCGCTTCGGGAAGACGGCTTACGTATTGTTCGCCGTAAAAAATATTACGAAATTATTCCGTAAAGTTCATTTGAAATATTACTTGGACGGCGAAGAATGCGAAGACGCCGCCGTGCTCACGCTTATTACAAATTCGAAAAATTTTTCTAATGTGGAAATATATAAACATGTAGAAGTGGATGACGGCTTGTTTGAGGTATTATTTTTGAGGCGCCTTTCATTTAAGGTTTTGCTGCAGGTCATATCCGACTGTCTAAAGGGCGGTATAAATTTCCCGCATTACGGCGACGCGGTCAAAACTTTTTCGACCGGCGAGCTAACCCTTTGCTTTGACAACAACAAAACGGTATATTCGCTTTGCAACGACGGGGACAAATACCCCCTTGAACGGGGCGATTTGGAGCTTAAATTTAAAACGGACGGCAAAATCAGGATGCTGCTTCCCGCAGGGCTGAATGCAATGTCAAAAGCTAAAACGAAGGAAACGGCCTGAAAGAAAATCCGTATGCTTCTTTCAAAGCGTAATTAAAGGAAGGTTCTTATTATGAAAAAAAAGACGATAATAGGCTTTATCTTATTGGGAATATTGGTCTTTACACTTTGGGCTATGGACACACTGTTTTTCCCGTTGATTTTGGCGCTTTTTTCCTGCGTGGCGGTGTACGAGATTGAAAAAGCCGTTGACCTGAAAAATATGCCCGCTATGGTTTTGAGCCTGGCTGTCGCGGGTTCGATGCCGATTATTATACATTACAAGGAATACCTGAATAAATATTTTGCGTATATCCCCCATGCTCTATTATTCTATTTTGTTGTTATGATGATTTTAATGCTGGCTTTTTATGAAAATACGAAATTTCAGCAAATAGCCGCAGGCATATTTTCCTCCCTGTTTTTCCCAGCCTGTTTCGCGATATTTGTAATACTGCGGGATATGGGCGGAGATATAGCCGCTAAATCCGCTAAATCGGGCGCTGTGTTCCTGATCCTTTGGCCCAGCTTCGCAGCGTGGGGAGCGGACGCGTTTGCCCAGATAACGGGCATGATATTAGGAAAGCACAAGCTTTCCCCGAATATAAGCCCGAACAAAACGGTTGAAGGCGCTATAGGCGGCGTTGTTATAGCGACGCTGATGAGCATTGCCATGCTTGCCGTATTCAACAAGTTTTTCTTTACGGGCGAGGTCGTGTCGTACACGGTAGCGGCAATCGCCACCCCGGTTTTGTCGGTTGTCGGTATATTGGGCGACCTTGCGGCTTCGGCGATAAAGCGCAATTCCGGCATAAAGGATTTCGGCAAAATATTACCCGCTACAGGGGGCGTTATGGACAGG
>WREG01000094.1 GCA_009779455.1 Oscillospiraceae bacterium | reverse complement strand
GCTTCCCCGCTCAGCCGGGCGACAGCCGCGATATGCTGTATTCCTACATGGTGAACCCGGACGACGGCGTAAGGTACCTGATGATTGTCAACAATCAAACCTATTCAAACCAGTCCGCAATAACGCATACCGTCAATTTCAGCGCTGATATCGCCGCTCTTACGGAGGTTTCAAATGTGGACGGCAGTTATATGGCGCCCGTTGACCTGACAACCACCCATAAAGCGGAATTCTCATTCGACGTGGGCGAAGGCCGCCTTTTCCGTTTGGATTACGAGAGCGGCAGCGAACCCGTCGATGACTTCGACAGCGCCTGCACGTTTGTCCAGCGCATACTTGACTTTTTCGCAATGCTGCGCGATTGGTTTTATGGGCTGTTCGGGCTTTAATCCCATTAAACATTATTCAGGAAGAAATAATACGGTAATACAATAAAATATGGGGACGGTTTTTTACGCACACAAAATACAGGCGCGTTTCGTCCCCATATTTTTTTGATTAAATTTTTTATAAAGCCTGTTCCAGTTTCGCCACATACCGCAAAATCATACGGGCGTTGGATGCATCCACATCGCCGTCGCCGTTCAAATCGGCGGCGGCCAAAAACTCGCCTTTAAGCTCGTCAAGCTTTGCCACATGGCGCAAAATCGCCCTGGCGTCCGCCGCTTCTATTTCGCCCGTACCCGTTATGTCGCCTTTGACCGCTATTTTCAGCGAGTCCCCGTTCGGGAGCGTTACAGCCATTCCCGTGCATAAAGTGGCGCTTTTGTCCGTGACTTCTTTGCCGTCTTTAAATATTTTGCCGTTTATGTTGCTTAAGAATTCTTCAACGGTTGCACCTGCGGGAATGCCCGTGATAAAACCGTTTTCCCCGTCAATATTATATTCGCCGGCGTTTTCACTGTATACCGCCAATTTGTACGCGCCGGACGAATCCGAAAGGGCAAACAAGCCGGGGCTGACGGTATGCCCACCTGTATACCCCGTCAATTCGTTTGATATCTTCTCCATATTGTCATTGATTGCAAATGTTTTCCCCTCGTGCGTCGCCATTGCCACGCCGCCCTGGAATATAGTGCAGTCGGTATCAAAATCGAAAACCTCGGTCTTCCCGTCACGTGAAAGGTAGCCCCATTTTTCGTCAACCGTTTGCACCAAAAACCATTTTTCATTTAGGTTTAGCCGGATGCTTTTAAATCCCTTTGCGGAAAGGGGAACTAATTGTGTCCTATCGAAGCCCCCCCATTCATTATCAGTATGTACTGTTTCAAATATTGTAAAATCAACAAGATAACAGAGTTCGTCCGTATCTGGGAAATTTGCATTAAATTCGCTTGCTCTGCCTGCATTCCATGCGACTGCCAGAGTCCCCGCGTTTGATATGCATATGCCTTTTTCATTGTCGGCGCCCCATATGCCTCCGGTCAAATTCGCGCCGACTTTCTCATTGTTAGAAGCATTGTATAAATTAAAACCATCACTGACAGGCCAATTAACCACAAAATACCCGCCGCTTGCGCTTATTGCTTGTTTGCCCTTATCCCCATTATATTTAAAACTCGCGACTAAAGGAGAGATGTTCTCCCATGTATTATTCCCGTCAATATAATTTACCGCCCCATTTTTATCAAGTTTTTTATTGTCAAACAATGCCAAGCCTGCAACAAACGGCCCCGCAATCTGTATTTTCTCCGCGCTCCCGATTTTTGTCCCGTCGATTTTTTGATATGTTACCGTAAAATTATCGCCCGTATCAGGCCCGTCATGCGTCCCTATCTCAAGATCGCTCCTGATTTGCATAACGCCTTCCGTGCAGGAATAAAGAAGCTCGCTCGCTGACTGCCAGACTATATTTCCGTTTTTATCAAAAAGATAACAGGCCTTTTCAACTTCCGATACATATTCTTTCATAAATTTCGCAATTTTTTCCTGATAAATTTGCTTGGAATCATTGTCTATTAAAAGTTCAATTGTATACCAAAGATATAATAGCTGATCATTTGAGAGAGACTTTTCATCAAATGCCCGTAATTCATCAATGGTCAGCTGACGAAATTTCGCCGTATAAAAATAAAGATTTGCCCGTGCGAGTTTTAAATCAATAATAGCGGAAGGCGCGGTTTCATTTTTAATTTTTTCATTAAAATAATCCACAACTTTTGAGAGGGTGTTTTCCGGGTCGGATACATCGTAAATTTTATAGGCTTCGGCATGGATTTTATAAATTTCCTGTATGTATTTGAAATAGGATATGCCTAATTCCCACCACCCGGCTTGTGTCGCGCCCTTATACGCCACAACATACCCGCCGTCGTCAGGCGTGAGGATCTGGTCGTATTCAAAGGGGATAACCGTTTCGCCCTTTGCGTTTATGACACCCCATTTGTCCGCCTTTTTAGCGGGAATCAGCCCCGCGTTCCCCTGCCCTATGCTTTCATAAGCCGTATCAAGGACTTTTAATTGGCCTAAGCTAACCGCGCCCGAGGCGAATCCCGTTAACGGGAAGCAACCCAATAATATAAAACCCGCGACTAAAATTGAAACACCTTTTTTAACAATGTTTTTCATAAAAAATAATCTCCGTTTCGTAATAATATGTTTTCATTATAATTGATTGATTTCCCATAGTCAATCATTTTTTAATGATATTTTTATTATAGTCGAAATATCGAGTATAGTCAAAAGGTAGAGTATGATAAAATTAATTTGGTGATAAAAATTGATCAGCTACGAGCCGTTTTACAATACATTATTCAAAAAAGGGCTGACGGAATACTACCTTATTTTCAAGCAGGGGTTTTCCGCAAGTACCATCCACCGCATAAAGCACGGCCACAACATCAGCACAAAAACCCTTGACGACCTATGTTTCGCACTGGACTGCGAGGTCTGCGACATAATCAGGCATATAAAATATATCGACGAATAAAAAAGCCCTGTTTTTGAATAGCAGGGCTTTTTTAATAATCTTATCGCTAATTTAATCGCCCTAAAATCAAATTTAACAACTGTTTATCATCCATTTTACCGTCCGCGAGTTCCAGCCCGATACTGATTATGTCATCATCCGTAAAATCAGCCTTTATATGGTTTAATTCCAGCAAAACCAGCATTGCATAAGCTCCGATACGCTTGTTTCCGTCAACAAACGGGTGGTTGTTGATAAGGCCGTATGTAATGCGGGCGATCTTAGCCGTAATAGACGGATATAAATCTTCTCCGTCAAAGGTATGAAACGGAGCCGCCAACGCGGAATCCAGCAATGCTTCGTCACGAATGCCATCCAGGCCGCCGGTGGCGTCCAGCAGTTTTTTGTGAAGATATTTAATTTGAACCTTGCTTAACATTATCATTTTGCCAGTTCCTCAAACGCTTTTAAGTGTTTCTTTAGTATACGCGAGGCTATGGCGTCAACGTCGGCATCGTGAGCAGCAACATTCTTATATAACAAACTAAAATCCATTATAACGTACCGAGGGGCGTTGTTTTTTAAAATAACAGCCGTCCCTCTCTCGTCAACAAGGCGGGCAACCCTCGAAAAATTTTGGTTGGCATCCGAAATGGAAACAAGATTTTCGATATTGATATTCATATGACCATCTCCCATTAAATATATTATACAATATATTTAGGATAAATGCAATCTAAAAAATATTAATATAACAATAATTAAAAATGTTGACAACAAAGCCATAAAAAGCTATACTAGCCTTAGGCTTTATATTAACAGGAAAGGATGATTTTAATGGCGCAAAAGAAGAAAGCCATGATAGTCTGGGGCGGCTGGGAGGGCCACGAACCTGACCTTGTGGCTGAGAGGTTTGAGGGCTTTTTAAAAAGCATTGACATGGAGGTGGATGTTTTCACCGACCTTGAGGAGGCCTACGGCGACGTCGAATACTTGAAATCGCTCCACCTTATCTGCCCCATATGGACGATGGGCAAGCTTGAGGGGCCGCTTGTGAAAAACGTAAGCCTCGCGGTGGCTTCGGGCGTGGGAATGGCCGGTAACCACGGCGGTATGTGCGACTCCTTCCGCGAAAACACCGAATGGCAGTTCATCACGGGCGGGAACTGGGTTTCGCACCCCGGCGGGCTTATTGATTACGCCGTGAACATAAAAAAGGACGCGAAACACCCCATTATTGAGGGCTTGGAGGATTTCGAGGTTTTCAGCGAGCAGTATTACCTCCACGTAGACCCCGCCGTCGAGGTTCTGGCGACCACGCGCTTCCCCAACCCCAATACCATGTATTACCATAACACAAACAAACCGACCGATATGCCCGTGGCCTGGATAAAATGCTGGGGCCACGGCAGGATATTCTACACATCCCTCGGCCACACGGACATAGTGTTCGAGGACGCGCCGAATTCCGAGATCATGGTGCAGAGGGGGATGCGCTGGGCTATCGAGGGCAAGGACATTGCGATAAGGGACAATCTCGACCCGGATGTGTTTTTGAGCGGGACTAAGAATTTTTGATTTAATGCACCTTTTTGTAGGGGCGGGGCTCGTCCCCGCCCGGCAACATAAATCAAAAATAACGGGACGGCACAAGGCCGTCCCCTACAGACAACATCTATTTTATTATTTTGGAGGATAAGTTAATGGAAAAAGTAAAAGCCGCCATAATCGGCAACGGCAACATCAGCCCTGTATATTTAAGCAATCTGACCGATACATTCAGCGATATCGTGGAGGTCAAGGGCGTCTGCGACCTTATCCCGGAACGCTCCGAAAAAGCGTCCGACGACTGGGACGTGCCTGTGATTTATGAAACCATGTATGACGCGTTCAAGGACGACGAGATTGAGATAATCGTCAACCTGACCCGCCCGTATGAGCATTACGGCGTGGCGATTGAGGCTCTGCATTACGGCAAAAACACCCACAGCGAAAAGCCCATGTCTGTAGGCAGGGGGCACGCTAAAGAAATTTTCAATTTGGGCAGGGAATCGGGCCTTCTTGTGGGCGTCGCGCCCGACACATTTATGGGCGGCGGCATCCAGACCTGCCGCGAGATTTTGGACAGCGGAGAAATAGGCGAACCTATCGGCGCGTCGGCCTATATGACCTGCCACGGCCACGAAAGCTGGCACCCGGATCCCGAATTTTACTATCAGGAGGGCGGCGGCCCGATGCTGGATATGGGACCGTATTACGTGACCGCACTTGTGAACCTGCTGGGGCCCGTCGAGCGGCTCTGCGGCATTTCGAAGATAATGTTCCCGACAAGGACCATCACAAGCGAGAAAAAATACGGCAAGATAGTCCCCGTGGAGGCCCACACCCACGTTACGGGGCTTATGGAATTCAAAAACGGCGCGGTCGGCTCGATTATCACATCATTTGATATGTGGAAGGCCGAACACCCCTTTATTGAGATTTACGGCACAAAAGGCTCCATGCAGGTACCCGACCCCAACGGCTTCGGCGGCCCGGTGCGTATCCAAATCGGCACTGAGGACTGGAAAGAGGTTCCCGTGACCCGCCCCTACACCGAAAACAGCCGGGGCGTAGGCGTCTGGGACATGGCGCGGGCCTTGCGGCTGGAAACCCCCCACAGGCCGAACAGCACGCTGGCCTATCATGTGCTTGACATAATGCTGGGTTTCCGGGACAGCTCGGAGACAAACGGTTTTTATGTGCTGCAAAGCGAGTGCGAGCGGCCGGAGCCGATGGAGGCGTGAGGAATTAGGATTATAGGATATAGGACTTAGTACCGGATAAATAGTGTTTGGATAATCAAGGGGGGCGGTTTTTGTGCCGCCCCCTGTTTTCCTCGTTGCTATTATTTCATCTTTTAAAAAAGTGCGTTTGTTTCATCTTCGGAATTAGTATAATCAGAGTATCCCGATGACGATATTTCAATATTATTTGTAGTATCGTCCGCTAACGGCATAGGCTCCATCGTCACTAACTCGTCAACCGGCGTGTTATCCTTGATATCATTGTCCAGCGCCTCCCCGCAGGCTGAAATATAATAAATGTCATAGACCTGTATATCCTGCGATTTGTAGGGTTCCGCAGAACCGCTGACATAAAATTTGTAATACGGTATCAGGTATTGGAAGGATTCGTCATAGCCGTATTCAAGCTCGCAGCGGACTAAATTATCATCAAAGCGCAAAGATTTTTCCTCGGACTTGTATTTGAATTCGGAATATGTTTCGCCGTGCTGCAGGCTTTCCTTCACCTGCTCAGATGCGGATGACAATTCCTGCTCGGATCGTTGTTTGAATTCAGAATATATCTCGCCTGACTTCAGCCTTTCTTTTGCTTGTTTGTATGATATCAGCTCGTAATCGGCGTATATTTCCATATTTTCAGGTATTTTAAACACGGATAATAGTATATGATCAAGTTCATAACTTATATCAATCCATATTCTTTTATCTGAAGGGTATAGCATTTCCGATTTGCCGTCACCTTTTTCTGTTATTGTAAAATTAACGTCAACTTTATTACCCTCGAAATTATATTCCGGATACATGTCGATAATTTCAGGGTTTTCAATTCCTACAAACCTGCAGGCAGCTGTCAAAGCCTTGTTTTTGGCAAGCAGATTTTGCAAGCTGTCTTTATTTACATCTTTAGGTATTTGCATTATATCGCTTGTTCCGGCGATATTTATACCGGTAACAAATGCATATATTTCATAGCCGTTTATGACGATTTCGCCGGTATAAGTTTCGTCATATATATAAACATCCTTCCTATTATACTCCAGCCCGATATAATTTGTGATTTCCTCAAGGCTGACAAACATCCTATCTTTTATCTCGTCAGTCAATTCAAACATCGGGCCGCCATGATTGTAAGGATATTTATCTTTATATACAGGCAAAGAAGATATATCAAATTCGCTCGCGACAAGATTTTTTTGCTTAAATAATATTTCATCCTGTCTTTTGAACGCCATAGAACAATCGCCGCCTGCTGTAGGCGGCAAAGAATCTTTAAAATCAAGATATTGGCCTTGATTTTTATTTACGTTTGGTGAAACGGCCGCAGGTGTTCCTGTCGAATCAGAGCTTGGCTTGGCGGAACAGGATGAAATCAAAGCAAAAGCCAAGATAACGGAAATAACGCTTATGAATTTTATAATATATTTTTGCATAATAATACCTCCATTAAATTTTGTTATTAGAAATATATAAAATATTTATATTCCGGCTTTATGTATTGAAACGCCGCCGGAATGTTGTTTATTATAATCTAAAAGAACGGATAAAGGAAAACGGTAAACTCTGGATTTAGTAGGGTGGGGATCATTAATTATAACGCAATATCTGCCTTCTAATTTGTCGTATATGATATCCTTTACCACAACATAATGACCCGCAGAGGTATAAGGGAGATAAGTTGTATCTGACACTTTTATTTGGATCTGCACGGGATACCCTGCTGAAAGGCTT
>WREG01000093.1 GCA_009779455.1 Oscillospiraceae bacterium | reverse complement strand
CACCTCCCCGTGCTTTGTAGTGTACCCTTGCCTCAAAGCACATTATATCAAAACTAAAAAAGGGCACTCCACGGTTTCATTCCGTTTTGTGCCTTTCGACAGAAAGGAATGGGTATTTAAATGGATTTTAAAGATTTATTAAAAACAAAAACCGTCATTTTTGACGGCGGACTGGGTACTATGCTGCAAAGCAGCGGCACTGCCATGAATGAAATACCCGAAACGCTGAACCTTGCCGCGCCCGAAAAGGTATACGCGGTGCATAAAGCCTATGTTGACGCCGGGGCGGATGTCATATCCGCCAACACCTTCGGCGCGAACGCGATAAAATTAAAATCCGGCCAAAGCTATGTTGACGAGGTTATAAAAGCGGCGGTGACAAACGCGCGGAAGGCGGCTGAGACGGCCGGGAAAAAAGTTTTTACCGCCCTTGACATGGGCAGCACGGGCCGGCTCTTAAAACCGCTGGGGGATTTGTCATTTGACGAGGCTTACGATGCTTTTAAACAGGCGGCAACCGCGGGTGAAAAATACGGCGCGGAGCTTGCCATAATCGAAACCGTGACGGACACCCTTGAAATGAAGGCGGCGGTATTGGCGGTGGCCGAAAACACGTCTCTTCCGGTAGCCGCGTCGTTTTCTTTTGACCAAAACGGCAGGCTTTTGACCGGCGGCGATATAGGAGCGGCCGTTACACTGCTTAATTCGCTTCCCGTGACCATTTTGGGGCTTAATTGCGGCCTCGGTCCTGACGCGGCGGAAAAATCCGTGGATAAAATCCTTGAAATGTCCGATTTTCCCGTTATCGTCCAGCCCAACGCGGGCCTGCCCGTGACGGAAAACGGCGTGACGGTTTACGGCTCGGACGCGGAAGAATTCGCGGATAAAATGGCGGGGTTTGTTAAAAAAGGCGTATCTGCAGTGGGCGGCTGCTGCGGCACCACACCGGAGGATATAAGGCTCGCGGCTTTAAAGTGCAGGGATATTATGAAGGCGGAACGCAAAAAAAGCGGCAGGGTCTATATTTCGTCATATATGAAAGCCGTCGAAATGGCCGATAAAGCAGGCTTTAACAATGTGATATCCGCGAACAGCCAAAATGTAAAAAACGCTCTGCTTGCTAAAGACTACTATGCGCTGCTTGACGAAGCATTGTCATTGCAGGACGGCGGCGCGGAGGCCATCGCCGTCGATCTGCGGCTTGACGGCGCGGACGAATCGGAAAGCTATAAAGGGATTTTTGAGGTTTTCCCGCCATTCGTGACAGCGCCGCTTGTGTTTATGACGGAAAACGCCGGGGTAATCAAATTTATTGACAGGTATTATAACGGGAAAACGGTTATTTATGGTGAAATTTAAAGGATATTAAAATAAAACCGCAACATCATTTTTTTAGTGATATTGCGGATTTATTTTTTATTATTGAAAAAGTTATGAACCTTTTCCCGGTTTTCAACGTCTATATGGGTGAAATCAATTTCAATATTACACAGATGGAGGTGAGGAAATGGATGATACTGCATTTGAAAGGCTTGTTGCCGAATGCGAAAACGCGCTGAAGAGGTTTTTGTATTACAAGCTTCCGTGCAAGGCGGACGGCGACGACATTTTGCAGGAAACCCTGCTCGCGGCATACCGTAATCGCGGCGCGATAAAAAACACGGAAAGCTTCAAGCCGTGGCTGCTGCGGATAGCTTCTAACAAATGCAATGATTTCTACCGCAGGCGCGCGAAAAACCCTGAACTGCCGATGGATGGAATACCGGAAAGCGTTTTATCATACGGACGCTCCGGCCCTGCCGTTACGCAGTCCGTTTTGGAAACGCTGGGTGAGCTTGGCGTCCGCGACACGCAGATTTTGCGGATGTTTTATATAGAAGACCTGCCGCAGACGGAAATCGCCGGGATGCTCGGCATCCCGGAAGGCACGGTAAAAAGCCGCCTTTACGCCGCAAGACAGCGGTTCAAATCCGTTTATCCGTTCCCGCCTGAAACGAAAGGAGAACGCAAAATGAGCAAATTGCCTGAAATTTTACCCGAATACACCATTGCAAAATCTGAAAAACCGATTTTCCCGGTAAAATGGGAAGAAATGATGGGGTGGTTTATCGTCCCGCGGCCCGGTGAAAAATTAAGCTGGGCCATGTATGATTTCCCCGAAAGGAAGCGGACGGAATTATATGAAAGCGAGGTTACGGGATTCGCAAGCGTCCACGGGATAGACGGTGTGGAGATTACGGTTCAGGAGCGTCGCGGCGGCGAACATGAGGGAAGGCCGGAAAGCCGAAACCTCACCCGCACCTTTGTGGCGCAGCTTACGGGCGCCCATTGCCGCATACTTGCCGAAAGCCATTATGACGGCGATATCAAACGGTTTTTCACCTTTTTGGACGGGGACGATTTTATACCCAACTGGGGTTTCGGCGAGGATAACTGCGGCAACGAGGTCAATTTACGGCAAAAAGGCATTATTCAAAGAAAAGGAAACAAAATAAAAACGGAAGCTCTGCCGTTCCTTCTGGACGCGGTAGGGAGGTATACGGTTTCAATATGCGGCAAACAATATGACTGCGTTTGCGTAATTGACGTAAACACATATAACCCCGGCATTGTTTCAGAGCAGTTTATAGATGAAAACGGCCGAACCGTGCTTTGGCGGCGGTACAACCATGATGAATGGGCATTAAACCGTTATAAGCAAAAGTGGAGCGAAAAACTGCCCGGCAACGAAAGACTTGACGTTGACGGCGGGCTTTATGTGCATTGGTATGACTGCATAACCGATTATATCCTGTAAAATTTTAAAGTGACCTCAAATTTATCGCCGTCTTCAACAGGCGTCTGCGTCACGGGCGTATCAACGGCTTCGCCGCTTTTCGTGACGCGCCAGAATTCATCGTTTTTTTCATCGGCGGTAACGCCGTTTATAGTATTTATGATCCCTCCGGAGATATCCCCGTCTTTTATAAGCCCGGCTTCCGCCAATACTTCGGATAAATATAAGGATTCGGTTTTTATCTGTTTTGAAATTTCCGTTTTGCCGTCAATTATCACTGAAACCGAAACGGCCTTGCCGTAGTCAGCCGGTTTTTTTATAAAAGCGCCGTAAACAACGGAAAGCGCACTGGCCGCAGCCACAACCGCTACCGCCAGCGCCGCATATTTGATAATGCTGTTTATCTTTGATTTTGTTTTTGGCATAAAACCCATCCTAAATTATATAAAATTCCGGGCGGCTAATAACCGCCCCTACATTTGCGGTATAAATTCCAGTTTAGCAACATGGCGCAATATCAGCCTCGCGTCGGCGGCGTTTGCATCGCCGTCCATATTGACGTCCGCAACGGAAAGCTGGATATCGTCAAGGGCTTCAAGCTTCGCGGCCCATCGCAGTACGAGCCTTGCGTCCGCCGCGTCGATTTCGCCGTCCAGATTGACGTCGCCCATCAGCATCGCGCCTTTAATATAAATTGCAAATACATTTCTAAAGCCCTTATACGTGACCGTAACTTCCTGAAGGCCCGGCTTTCCCGCGTCGATTTTTGAAACGGCATAATCCGTGTCCGGGACGGGCGTCACCCTACCGCTGTTATATACCGCGTAAACCGCAAGCCCCGTCAGATCAGGCAGCGTATTGATAAGATAAATATGGTTGCGCGGCGGGTCAATTTTTACTGTAATAAGCTCTGTTTTTATTATGTTTACCGTAAATTGCTTTTTAAAGCCCCCGTACTCGACCGTTACGGTTTTCGGCCCTATTTCAAGCTTCCCGTAATCAATGTTTGCGACTACCGTTTCAGTATCGCCGTTGTCGTATATCGCCGTAACTGTCATGCCCGCGAAAATCGGCGGCCACTCGTCGCTGTAGATACTCGCGCTGTCGGGCGGTTTAACGTCGATTCCTATTAAAGTTTTCGGTATTGTCTCCACTGTTAAAGAAACGGAAAATTCCTCATATCTGTAATATACCGTAATATCCTTCAGCCCCGTTTTATAGGGGTTATAGCCGCTGACGGAAAATTCGCCCGTTTCCAAAGGCTCTCTGCCGTCGGTATAATAAACGGTTATTCTCATCCCTGAAAGGTCAATATCTTTCCCTTCATAAAATTGTGTTTTGTTTGGCAGGGTTGTTATTTCAATTTTTTCAACGGGGATCTTTTTTACCGTTATGTCAAACCCCGCGTACAGGCTGTTGTGCATAACCTTTACGGTTTTCTTTCCCTCCCCCGACATGAGCGGGGAAAGGACAGTAAAACCTTTTTTGAATATGCTGACGGAGCCGTCTTTATTTCTGACTTCAAGCTCAAGCCCCGTTATATCCAATCCGTCGTCTTCGTAATATGTAAGCTTAGAGGGGCGTTTTGTGATTTTTATGGATTCGGCATTGCCTTTTTCATCATACGGTTTGACCTTGGAAAGTTCGACCCAGCCCGTATAGCCCTCGTATTTCGTCAGGCCGAATCCACCCTGTTTTTCCGTTACCGGCAAAACGGCGTTTCTGCTGACGGTTATAACAATATCGCTTTTCGCGCCGGCCGATTGATATAACGGCGTTCCTGCGGCCGAAATAATAAGGTAGCTGTCGGCGGCGTAGGCCGACAGGGCCGTAATACAAGCGGCAATTATAAAAAATACAGCGGATATTATAACTGTTTTTAACTTTTTAATTTTTGTTTTTCCGTTCATGGAACCGTCCTTAATTTTTTATTTATCAAAATTATTGATTTTTTACGCATTTTGCAAAATCTTCAGCGGTATATTCGCTTTTCACGTTAATCCTCCGGCTTTCAATAATTCATGATTGCGAGCGATTAATAATCGCCCCTACATATTGCGCCGTATATCTTACGGCAAATTTGCCAACTCCGAAAATCCCAATTTTAAAGCCGGATACAGCTTTTTATATAAATCATAATATTTTTCGTATATTTTTTGATTTTCATTGTTAGGCAACTGCCTTTCCGAATATGCGATAACGCTGTCGCAGGCCTCCGGGACGCTTTTATATATCCCGGCGCCCACGCCCGCAAGCAGGGCGACGCCCAAAGCAGGGCCTTCTTTGGATTTTACCGTTTTTATGTCAATGCCAAAGATATCGCTTAGCATCTGCCGCCATAACGCGCTGGAGCCGCCGCCCCCGCAGGCCAGCATTTCAAAGGGTTTAGGATTTAGGGGATAGGGATTAGGGCTTTCTTGCGAATATTCGCAGTCGCTGCGTTTTGCGGCGGAATTAGTATTTGGAACCGCGCCAATCCCAATTAATACATTCAGGCAGTCTTTGAGCGAGAACGAAACGCCCTCCATGACAGCCCTCAGCATATCATATTTGGTATGTATGGCCGACAGGCCGAAGAACGCGCCCCGTGCGTTGGCGTCAAGGTGGGGCGTGCGTTCGCCCATCAGGTAGGGCAGGTAAATAAGCCTGTTGGACCCCACGGGGACTTTGCCGGCCTCTTTGTCGAGCAGATAATATACGTCCACGCCCTGTTTTTCCGCTTCTTTTAACTCCCCGCCGCAGAAATTGTCCTTAAACCATTTGAGTGAAAGCCCCGCGCCCTGGGTCACGCCCATAACGTGCCATGTGCCGGGGACCGCCGCGCAGAATGTGTGGACGCGGCCTTTTTTGTCAATTGAAAGCCTGTCGGTGTGCGCGAAAACCACGCCGCTGGTGCCTATCGTTGTAAAGCCCCGCCCGTCGCGGACCACGCCCGTGCCGACAGCCGCCGCCGCGTTGTCGCCCGCGCCGCCGGCTACGGGGGTTCCCTCTTTCAAGCCCGTCAGCTCCGCCGAAAATTTCGTAACCTGGCCTGTTATTTCGGGGGATTCATAAACCTTCCCAAGCAATGATTTCTCAATGGAAAGCTTATCAAGGACTTCCTCAGACCACCGGCGGTTAGGCACATCGAGAAGCTGCATCCCCGACGCGTCGGACACTTCCGTAGCCCTTTCTCCGGTGAGCATAAACCTTATGTAATCCTTAGGCAAGAGGATTGTTTTGCATTTTTCGTAAATTTCCGGCTCGTTGTTCCGCACCCACAGTATTTTTGAAGCCGTGAAGCCCGTCAGAGCGGGGTTCGCGGTGATTTCAACAAGCCTTTGGGTGCCCACTGCGGAGGTTATCTCTTCGCATTCGGCGGCGGTGCGCTGGTCGCACCATATTATTGATTTTCTCAGCGGCTTGCCGTCCTTATCGAGCATGACAAGCCCGTGCATCTGCCCCGAAAGGCCGATCCCCGCTATATCGCAGGGGTCTGCGCCGCTTTTGCCCAAAACGGCTTTAATCCCATCAACCGTGGCGTTCCACCAATCGAGCGGCTCCTGCTCGGCATAGCCGTTTTTCGGCTGGTATAGGGGGTATTCGCCGGTGTAGGACGCAATCGGGTTGCCCGCCGTGTCAAACAGCACGGTTTTCGTGCCGGAGGTGCCTATGTCTATTCCTAGTAAATACATATTGATTTTTTCCTTTATTTAAAATTAACGATTATATTTGGGTTTGAATTATATTTTTCTTCCATATTATCAATGCTTTTAAATTTAACAACCGCTTGATTTTCATCAGGCCATTCGATTTCGTAATAAGGATCTTTGAAACCGTATACAAATATAAGCCCGTCTTTATGCCATTTAAAAAACCACTTGTATTTTACCGCATACACGCGATAACCATATTCATCGTATTCCTGCATGACAACTAATTCGTTTTTCCCTGACGGAGAACTAAATCTCGTTGTTGCCATAGGTCTTAATGCCCATAATGCCGCTGTTACTAATAAATTTATAAATATAAATATCAACAATAAACCGATTCCGATTACTTTTATTATTTTAAATTTCGGAAACCGACGCTTTATTAATAAAAAAAGCCAAAATATACCTAATAAAACAATGGCTGCGGAAACCATTGTTTGAGATGTACCGCCTATTAATCCTATTTTTGATGCCAAATACAAGATAGTATAGATTATGAGCAATAAATTTATAATCGCCATAACAATTTTAAAAACAAACATCTTATTTTTTAGCATAAATAAATCATCGCCTTATTTCATATTTGCGGGCGGGACGCCCGCGTTTCCTGTCAAGCCGCTTTGCTGTTATAATCAATAACAGCGATTTCGTTCATGGCTGATTTTGCCGTTTCCACAATTTCCTCCAAACGCTTAACAACATCACCCGTGTAAAGGGTTTCGCTGCATTCGGGGCATTTGTGGCAAGGCACATTACGCACGATTATAAGGCATTTTCCCAAATCCGTGACATCTGCCGTCGTTCCGTAAAAATTTTATCACTCATACAGTTCCTCCCTGCCGTAACGTTTGAAATCCTCTATATGCGCTGGTGCGTCCATTAAAGGCAAACTTCTTACTTGTTTATTATTGTCAACCTCAACGTGAGAAGACAAGTTACTTGTGCGTATGTTAATATCAGCTACAGGTAAAAGTATAACCTTT
>WREG01000092.1 GCA_009779455.1 Oscillospiraceae bacterium | reverse complement strand
ATTTACGGCGAGGAAGCCAGAAAAGCCCTCCAGGCCGGCATTGACAAATTAAACAACACGGTTAAAATTACATTGGGCCCCAAAGGCCGCAACGTGGTGCTCGACAAAAAATACGGCGCGCCCCTTATCACAAACGACGGCGTGACCATAGCGAAGGAAATCGAGCTTGAGGAAGTTTTTGAAAACATGGGCGCACAGCTCGTCAAAGAAGTCGCCACAAAGACCAACGACGTCGCGGGCGACGGCACCACAACCGCTACATTATTGGCTCAGGCCCTTGTGCGCGAAGGCATGAAAAACGTCGTCGCGGGCGCGAACCCGATGGCCGTCAAAAAGGGCATCGCGAAGGCTGTTGACGCGACAGTCGATGTGGTTGTAAAGAACTCAAAGCCTGTTAACGGCTCCGACGACATAGCCCGCATAGCGACCATATCCGCCAGCGACCCCGATATCGGCAAGCTTATCGCGGAAGCCATGGAAAAAGTCACGGCCGACGGCGTCATCACCGTTGAGGAGTCCAAAACCGCCGAAACCGACTGCGACGTAGTGGAAGGTATGCAGTTCGACCGCGGCTATGTGTCGCCCTATATGGTGACGGATTCCGACAAGATGGAAGCCGTCATAGACGACGCCTATATTCTTATCACGGACAAGAAAATCTCCAATATTCAGGAAATCCTGCCCCTGCTTGAGCAGATTTTGCAGGCGGGCAAGAAGCTTGTCATAATCTCCGAGGATTTAGAGGGCGAAGCCCTCGCGACAATCCTCGTGAACAGGCTCCGCGGCACATTTACGTGCGTGGGCGTGAAAGCCCCCGGTTTCGGCGACAGGCGCAAAGAAATGCTCCGCGACATCGCCATCTTGACGGGCGGCGAGGTCATCACCGAGGAACTGGGCCTTGACCTCAAAGAAACTAAGATGGAACAGCTCGGCAAAGCCAGGCAGGTCAAGGTATCGAAAGAAAACACGATAATCGTTGACGGCGCGGGCAGCTCGGACGAAATAAAAGCCAGGATCGCCCAGATCAGGGCGCAGATTGAAAACACCACCTCCGATTTCGACCGCGAGAAGCTTCAGGAAAGGCTTGCGAAGCTCTCCGGCGGCGTGGCCGTAATCCATGTGGGCGCGGCGACGGAAACCGAGATGAAAGAGAAGAAGCTCCGCATCGAGGACGCCCTCGCGGCAACAAAAGCGGCCGTCGAGGAAGGCTATGTGGCCGGAGGCGGCGTAGCCCTGCTGAACGCCATCCCCGAAGTCACGAAGCTTCTCGACACCGACGACGCGGACGTAAAAACGGGCGTTTCCATAGTCGTCAAGACCCTTGAGGAGCCTATCCGCCAGATAGCGTCCAACGCAGGGCTTGAAGGCTCCGTAATCGTTGACAAGATCAACAATTCGGGCAAGATCGGCTACGGCTTCGATTTCAGCAAGGAAGTCTACACGGATATGGCCGAAGCGGGCATTTTGGACCCCACAAAAGTGGTTCGCTATGCGCTCCAAAACGCGGCCTCCGTGGCGGCGATGGTGCTCACGACGGAATCCCTCGTGGCCGACAAGCCCGACCCCAAGGCGGACGCGGCAAACGCGGCGGCAATGGCGGCGGCCGGCGGCGGGATGTACTAAGTTAGATATTAGACTTTAGACGGTAGATATCAGACGCGAAAGGGGAGGATTTTATGTCCTCCCCTTTAAATTATATTCGCTTATTTTTTGTATCGCCGTTTTCAATAAAAAACAAATCTTCTATGCTGACGCCTAAAATTTTTGAAAGGCCGTATAATTCTATGTCAGTCACCATGCGTTTTTTGTCCTCTATCCTTGATATCGAACCCCTGCATATATAAATCGCCATTGTTTCAAGCTTGTTTGACAGTTGCTGCTGGCTCATTTTGCGGGCTTTCCGCAAATTTTTTACGTTGTCCCCGATCATATTCAATTCGTCGCCGTCGATAATTCTCGCCATAATGATTTCCCCCTAAATTTTGTCTTGACATAGGACAAATCATATGGTATATTTATTTCGTGAAATAGTTGTCCTGTAGACAGGACAAATAAAAAAACGGAGGAAAAAACTTATGAAAAAAACAATTGCAAAGCGCATTCTCCCCTCATTACTCGCGGTATTAATGGCATTCGGCGGAGCGGTTTTCGCTGCGGCGGTTTCACCATTGTCACCATCACAATGGTGGGATGTTGCAAAACAATTTTATTACGGCGATACTTTTGATACGCCCGAGAAAGAAGCTTTTGCAATGGCAATGGGTGCTATTTCCTACGCTAAATCCGGCAAAGAGGATATTTTTTACTTTTTAATGCAAGGCGACGGATTCGAATTCGCCTGTGATTTTGTCGGAATGGATTTACATGAATTTAGCGGCGGCTTTGATATCGTCTACACTTCCGTGATAAATGCTGTATTTGACGGGGAAGTAGAATATAATTGGTGGGAAGGATTAATCAATAGAGAATTCAAGGAGGGCATCTTTGAATTGCTTGAAGCCGGGGGGCTTTTCGATTATTTATATCAAATCGCGGATCAGGCGGTAAACGAATATCTTTCAAGCGTTTTGACAGAGAAAAAACTTGAACTCGTCGAACGCCTTGGCGATAAATTTAAATACTTGAACTACTTTGAATATTATTACATGAAAGCGCTCCTTATAAAAAACGGCGGCGATGAGGAATTAACCGAAGCGCAGTTTAACGAATTTAAGGAAAAATACAACGAAGTATTTTTTGAATTAACGGGAAGCGAATTTCTAAGCTTAGATGACGTAAAAAATTTTGAAGACGTTGAAGCCGTGCTTGATTTGTGGCTTTTATGCTATCAGGAAGCCGACCCCGACTTTTTCAAAGAGCCTGAAAACCCGAACGTCTGCGAAATAGGCGGCGTAGGCTACCTTACCTTGAAGGACGCGCTTGAAGCTGTGCCTAACAATACGCCGACGACGATTACATTTTTAAAAGATGTTTTTTTCGACGCTCCTCCTGAAGGGTCATCATACAGCGAAACAATATGCAAAAATAAAAACATCACTTTTGAAAATGAAGGCTATGATTTTACGATTGAAGGACTCAGGCTTTTCGACAGCAGCATAATAACCATAAACGGCGATATAACGCTTGTTGCCGATGAAATATACGGCGAAGCCGCACTGGGGATAAGAGAGTACGGCACTTTAACGATAAACGGCGATATTTACGCGCCGGCTTACGCGTATGAATCATACGGCGGTATTATTGGTGTAGTCAGTGATATAATAATAAATGGAAATATAGTTGAAAGCAGTATCGGTATTTATACGAATCAATCAAACGTAACTGTTACCGGTGATATAAATTCTGCATATCTTGCTGTTTATTCTCAAATGGCGGACAATACAATAATGATCGGCGGAAATATTACCTCCGGCGGCATAGGTATTATTGCGCTTGGCGCAGGCGATATAACGGTAGGGGGCGATATAACCGTAACAGGTGAAAATGATATCCCGGGCTTGTTTGGCAATTATCGCGGCACGGGAGTTATGCTGTCGTTTCCGGAATTTCCAGGTTTTACAAGTTGTATAAACACCACTGTTGACGGGACGGTATCCTCGGACAAATTTATCGTTATCAACGAAAACTTTTATGCCGTCGGCGACAAAGAAGCCGTGTCGAGCAAGCCCGGCTATGACGAATACACCGACGGCAATTCGTATTTTTGGGGCAAAGGCTGGATATATAAGCCACTGCCATATATATGTGAAATTAACGGCACGGGCTATCTTGCTTTGGAAGAAGCGCTTGCCGCCGTACCTGATAACACGCTGACGACGATTACATTTTTAAAGGATGTTTATTTGAAAACGAAAACGGAAATATTGGAATATGAAAACAAGGAAATCATATTCGAAACTAACGGATATGGCTTTACCGTTGAAAACAAATTTGTTTTCTATTACAGCGAGATAACAATAAACGGCAATGTCAGTATGCCGAACGGTTATATTATGGGAATGAGCAGTGATATAACAATTAACGGCAGCATAGTTGAAAGTTTGGGCGGTCTAGTATTAGGAAACTCGAATTTGGTCGTAAACGGGGATATAAATTCTAAGTGTTTTGCTGTTTATGATGACTGGGGAGGAAATAATGTTGCTGTAAACGGCAAAATAACAGTAACGCCGACGCTTGAATCATTTGAAATGATGGGAATGTTTATTGTGGGTGTTGGCCTTGCAGATGAATCAATTGCTACCGTTACAGGTGATATTACTGTTGTGTGGACGACTGAATTTATCGAATTTATAGAATATTACGATTATGATTTAATTGATACCGGCGCTATAGGCGTTTTTGTGAAAAACGGGGCGAAAGTTACCGTTGACGGTAAAATAGCGGTTGAGCCTTACATGATTAATATCGACCATAATGCTTATACCGCTGATGACAAGGCAAGCGTGTCAAGCAAGCCGGGCTATGACGAATATTCTAACGGAATATCGTTTGTCTGGGTCAAAAATGACGATATCATTTCATACACCGTCACCTTCAACATAGACAGCGAGGTTGTGAATATTGAGATAACAAGCGGCGAAAAGGCCGTTAAACCCGCCGACCCTGAAAAAGAGGGCTTCACCTTCAACGGCTGGCGCGTTGGCGGTGAAAACGGCGAGCTGTTCGATTTCAGCACGCCGATAACCGAAAATATCGAGCTGTTCGCCTCATGGACGCAAAACCCGGACGGCCCCGGCAACCGGTTTGCCGATTTTTGGGCAAGGTTAACGGCGTTTTTCCAAATGATCATTGACTTTTTCGCGAATATGTTTAATTTTTAAGCTTTGGCATATAATATGGCAATGACTTTTAAGGGAGGGAGCTTTTGCCCCTCCTTTTCCCCTTTTTTCATGGCTTTTTATTATTGCATATTTGCGAATAGTATGGTATCATAATGCACAGAATTTATGATAAAGGAAATTCGGCATGAAAACGGGCTATCACGCGGTTTACGCGGAAAATTATTTTGACGGGATAGGCGCGGCTGTAGAAAACGGCTTTGATTTCGTCCAGTTTGAACTGGGCGTGCCTGAATTTTTTCTTGACGGGGTTTCCGGCGCGGAGCTGACAAATATACGGGATTGCGCGGCGGAAAAAAACGTGGAAATCACCTTCCACGCCCCGGGGGACAATGTGGGGCTTCTGTGCGATTGCCCGCTGATAAGAAAGGGCGTTCTTGACCAGTTCGCCTTGATTTTGGAAAAAGCGGGGAAGCTTAATGCGCGGCACATGACGTTCCATACGGGCAATACCCCCCGCTACAAAAAAAGCGGCGAAAAAACCGACGCGCATTCAAGCGGCCATGCTGAATATTACACGGATATATTATACGGCAGCCTGAAATACCTGACGGAGCGCGGCGGGGATGTTTTGATCTGCGTCGAAAACTGCGGGCTTGACCGTATTTCATTGGCTGCGCTCTCACGTCTTATGGACGAAAACGCGCCGCTGTACCTTACCTTGGATGCCGCGAAAATGTATAAAAATATTGATGAAATAAACACAGCGGTTTTTGATTTTTACGTAAAATATAAGGATCGCATCCGCGAAATCCATATCCACGATATGAACAGGCAATACGGCCAGCATCAGGCTGTTGGGACAGGCGCTATAGATTTCAATATTTTTAAGCAATTTTTAAACGAAAACACATATTTGAATTTTGAGGTCAGGCCGGTCGAAGCGGCAAAAACTTCCCGCGATGCATTTTTCAAATTAATGAGCTTATAAAGGAATTATATGAAATGGATATTAAAAATTTTCTTACAAAGATGTCGGAAGCGTCCGCCTGTGAAGCCGTAAATATCTGCCGCGAAGAACTGTCGAAATACGGCGAAACGCGGGTTGACAATCTCGGAAGCGTCATTATGAGGGGTCAGGGGGCAGCAAACAGGAGGCAGGAAAAAGATAATGTAAAATCAATTCTGCTTGACGCCCATATTGATAAGATCGGGATGATGGTTTCATCTGTTGATATTACGGGCTTTGTCCGCATGGTTCCCGTTGGCGGCGTGGACATAAGGGTGTTGGCGGCGGCCGAAGTGACCGTTTACGGCAAAATGCCGCTGCCGGGGGTTATAACCAGCACGCCCCCCCATTTGGAAACGGAAAGCGGCACGGCGAAAGGTTTTGACAGCATAGGCGTTGACATCGGGTTGCCTTTTGAGACGGCAAAGGAGCTTGTCCGCCCCGGCGACAGGATAGAATTCAAAGGCTGCGCAAAAGAGCTGCTGAACGGCAGGCTGGCAGGCCCCGGCCTTGACAACGCGGCAGGAATCGCCGTAATCCTCCGCTCCTTGGAATTGCTGTCTCTCAATTCTCAACTCTCAACTCTCAACTCTGTAAGCGTTTGTTTCTCAAACCTCGAAGAAACAGGCGGAGGAGGAGCGGGCGCGGCCGCTTTCGCGGAAAAGCCTGATATCTCAATAGCCGTTGACGTCAGCTACGCCTCCGCCCCTGATGTTGAAAAAGAAAACAGGGGAACTCTGGGCGGCGGGGTGATGATAGGGATATCCCCCGTCCTGTCCCGTGAAATAAGCGACAGGTTTATCGCGCTGGCGGAGGATAACGGGATAAAATATACGCATGAGGTCATGGGGCGGCGAACGGGCACAAATGCCGACCTGATAGCGCTGTCAAGGAAGGGCGTCAAAACCGGGCTTTTGTCCGTGCCGCTGCGGAATATGCACACGGCGGCGGAAATCATCGACCCGCAGGATATTGAAGCTGCGGCGGAGCTGCTTGCCGTATATTTAATGCAGAAATAATAATGCAGAATGCAGAAACAATTGATTTTATAGAAAAAAATATTTTAGATAAAGGTATTTGTTATTTGCCCGAAGCTATACCGCTGCTCAATGGAGCCAATAATTTTACGAAAGAATTCGTAAAATTATTAAAAGAAGATATAAATCTAAAATGATAATTTAATTTTATATTTTACATTCTAAATTTTACATTTCGAGAGGTTTTTATGATTGATTTATCTATGTTAAAAGAGCTTTGCGGGCTCCCGGGCGTATCAGGGCGCGAAAACGCTGTCAGGGACTATATTATCTCAAAAATAGACGGTTTCGCTGACTATGAAACCGATAATTTAGGCAATCTCATAGTCCATAAAAAGGGTTTAAAACAAGCGAAAGCGAAATTGATGATAGCCGCGCATATGGATGAAGTCGGCGTTGTCGCAAGCCATATCACGGACGGCGGGTTTATAAAATTCGTAACGGCGGGCAGCATCGGCCCCGGCGTCCTTCTGGGGCGGGCGCTCATTTTTGAAAGCGGGGCAAGGGGCGTTGTGGGCATTAAACCCGTCCACCTTGTCGATGACGCGGACAAGGACAAGCTTCCAAAACTCGAAAACCTTTATATCGACATAGGCGCGGATTCGCGGGAAGAAGCGCTCAAACACGTCAGAATCGGCGATTCGGCGGTTTTCGACAGCGGTTTTATGGAATTCGGGGACAATAAGATTAAATCCAAGGCCCTTGACGACCGGGTCGGCTGCGCCATTATGATAAGCCTCATACAAAGTGAAATTGAATACGACACGGCT
>WREG01000091.1 GCA_009779455.1 Oscillospiraceae bacterium | reverse complement strand
GGGCCGGCTCGGGTAGGGTTTCGCGGACGCTTTCTATCCATTCATTACTTATATAAACAGGCATAAGCTCCGGATTGGGGAAATAGCGGTAATCCGTGGCGTTCTCCTTTTCGCGCATTGCAAAGCTTTCGCCCAGATTGTCGTCCCAGCGGCGGGTTTCCTGTACCAAAGCCTCGCTTCCGGTTTCCAGCGCGTCAATATGGCGCTGCGACTCAAAGGCTATGGCGGCGGCTATGGCTTTTAAGGAGTTCATATTCTTTATCTCGGTGCGGGTGCCGAGCTTATCCGAACCCGCTTCGCGGACTGAAATATTCACGTCGCAGCGCATGGAGCCTTCCTGCATCTTGCAGTCTGAAACCCCCGCGAAACTCAATAATGACCGCAGTTTCTCCAGATACGCGACAACTTCTTCCGCGCTGCGGAAATCGGGGTTGCTGACGATTTCGACCAGCGGCACGGACGTGCGGTTAAAATCGACGAGGGAGGTCCCCGTCCTTGCGTCATGCACAAGCTTCCCCGCGTCCTCCTCGACATGTATCTGCTTTAAGGTGATTTTCTTTTTCCCGGCATCCGTTTCGATTTCTATCCACCCGTTGCGGCAGATCGGCGCGAACCATTGCGTGATCTGATATCCGCAGGGGAGGTCGGGGTAAAAATAGCTTTTCTTGTCAAAGGTCATTGTCCGCGTAATCTCGCTGTTGGTGACTATAGCGGCGGCAATGCCCAGTTCCACGGCCCTCTTGTTCGTAACGGCGGGCATCCCCGGCATCCCCGCGCAGGCGGGGCATACGTTTTCATTGGCGCCCGCGCCGAATTTGGCGGAACAGCCGCAAAACAGCTTTGATTCGGTGGCAAGCTCTACGTGGACTTCAAGACCCATTACTGTTTCATATATCATTTCATCACCTCCCACGCGGCATAAAGCGCGTTTTCATTTTTCACATCGGCGATCAGCTGCATATCGTTAAATGTTAAAGAGGGAAGCCCGGCCAAAGACGCCAGCGGGCTGCCGACAGGCTGTATAATAACGTCGCATTCGCCGAAAGGCAGGGATTCTTTTATGAGCCGACGGACTTTCATGGCTTTTTCATAATAGGGTACATAATAATCCTGCGACAAAACCATGCCGCCCATAACGGCCGCGAGTTTTGCTTCAATGCCGAACGCCCCAGTCCTCGTTTTTACGTAAAGGTCGTCCAAACCTTTAAAATCAGCCGTGCGGTACCCGAATTTTATACCGTCGTAGCGGCTGATATTGCCGCTCAACTCGGCGCAGCACAAAATATACATAACCTGCTCATAAACATCGGCGTAATCAGGTTTTACCGCTTTATCGCTTATTTTCAGATTTTTGCCCGTCTTTTCATAAACATATTTTTTTTCCGGGAACATAGCCCCGTCTTTCTCGTCATTCCCGGCGATGGCGGAAAGAATCTTAAACCCCTCGCTCGGCTCTTTGCATATAATTCCGATTTGATCCATGGACGAGACAACCGGTATCAGCCCGTACCGCGACACCGTCCCGTATGTGGGGCGTATGCAGCAAAGCCCTTTTTCCGCCGCCTTTCGCCTGTAATTGCCGAAAACGTCGTTGCACAGCAGGGGCTGTCCGGGCAGTTCTTCTATTTCGCCCAAGCCGAATTCTGACATCGCCGCCCTGCCCGAAATCTGAATGTTGTTTTCGGCCAAGCGGGCAACAACCTCGGCGTCAAAAGGCGCGGCGAAACTTTCCAGTATTTTTGAGCCCGCCGTAGATATACGGCCTTTTTGCATAATGCTGTCTTCTAAAATTACCATAATAATAGTCCTTCCTATTCCAATGTTTTCGGCGCTTGAAAATACCCGTCATACTGCTCCGGCGCGTTGGACAGCAGCTCCTCGCGAGAAATTGTTTTAACGCAAACGTCTTCCCGAAGGACGTTTTGTATATCCAAAACGGAAACAAGGGGTTCAACCCCGGAAACATCTATATTTTCAAGTTTTTTGAAGCTTTCAATCAATTCGCCCGCCCTGCCGGACACCCGCCCGCGCTCGCCGTCGGATAAATCCAATTTTGCCATAGCTTCGTAATCTTTAATATTGTTCATTATTAACCATCCTTTTTATCTGATTTTAATATGCGTTTCGCGCAATTGCAATTCCGTCACCTCGCCCGGCGCGCCCAATAAAACGTCCTGCGCGTTGCTGTTCATTGGGAATGCGACCACCTCGCGGATGTTCTCCTGTCCGGCGAGCAGCATCACTATCCTGTCGAACCCCGGCGCCATGCCCGCGTGGGGCGGCGCGCCGTAATGAAATGCGTTAAACAGGGCGGAAAACTTGCTTTCGATGTCCGCTTTCGCATACCCCGCGATTTCAAACGCTTTCAGCATTATATCCGGCCTGTGGTTCCGCACCGCGCCTGACGAAAGCTCGACGCCGTTGCACACGATGTCGTACTGGTACGCTTTGATATCAAGCGGATCCATCGTTTCCAGCGCCTCCATCTCGCCCTGGGGCATTGAAAACGGGTTGTGGGTGAATTCGACGGCCCCCGTATCCTCATTTATGCCGTACATCGGGAAATCCGTGATAAAGCACATTTCAAACGCGCCGTCGTCAGTCAAATCAAGGCGTTTGCCGAGTTCGGAGCGTATCTGCCCCGCTAGGTTGTCGACAAGCTTTTTAACGTCGCAGATAAAAAACAGCGTGTCGTTTTCCTTTAAGCCAAGGCGTTCGATTAACTCCCGCTGTTTTTCAAGGGACAAAAATTTCACTATGGGGCCTTTCAGCTCCATACCCGCGAGGATGGAGATATAGCCAAGCCCCTTCATGCCGATTTCCGTGGCGAAGCCGAGCATTTTTTCAAAGAAGGACTTTGACGACCCGGCGCAGTTAGTCGCGACAATGCCCCGAACGGGCTTGTTGCGGAACGGCGCGAAATCGACGTCCGCGAAGAAGCCCGTCAAATCCTCGATAATAAGGGGGTTCCGCAGATCAGGCTTATCCGTACCGTATTTCATCATGCTTTCGGCGTACGGGATACGTTTAAACGGTGCGGGGCTGACTTTTTTATCGGAAAATTTTGAAAATGTGTCATATAAAACCTTTTCGGCTACCTCAAAAACATCCTCCTGCGTGGCGAATGCCATTTCAAAGTCCAGTTGGTAAAATTCCCCCGGCGACCTGTCGGCGCGGGCGTCCTCGTCCCTGAAACAGGGGGCGAGCTGGAAATATTTATCAAACCCGGAGGTCATCAGCAGCTGCTTGAAAATCTGCGGGGCCTGGGGCAGCGCGTAAAACATCCCGTGGTGCTTCCTGCTGGGTACAAGGTAATCCCGTGCGCCTTCGGGGGAGGATGAGGTCAAAATCGGCGTTTGGATTTCCAAAAAGCCCAGTTTATTCATTTTGTCGCGCAAAAACCGCGCGATTTCGGAGCGCAGGACTATATTCTGATGGACGGAAGGGTTTCGCAAATCCAAAAAACGGTATTTTAAGCGGACTTCTTCCCGCGTGTCCGTAGATTCGCCTATATCGAAGGGGAGCGGCGAAAAGGTTTTGTTCAAAACCCTGAGCTTTTCAACCTTCAGCTCGACCTCCCCGGTCGACAGCTTGGGGTTGAACGTTTCCTCCGATCTTTCGCGCAAAATCCCTTCGACTGAAATCACGCATTCGCGCCCCAGCCCCGCCAGCAGGGTTTCGTCGTTGACGACAACCTGCGTTGTCCCGTAATGGTCGCGCAGATCGACGAAAATTACCCCCCCGTGATCCCGGACTGTGTCGATCCACCCCGCCAGCATGATATTCTGGCCGACGTGCCCTTTTCGCAGTTCCCCGCAGTTGTGCGTCCTGTACACATTCATAAAATTGTCCTCCCAGAAAATTCAAAATAAAAAGCCCCGCAAAAACACATCAGTGTTCTTGCGGGACGGAATTGCTTCCGCGGTGCCACCCACATTGGTGTGTATTGCACACACCCGGCTCGTTTTTGATACAGAATCATTTCTGCATTTTTATTTATTATTTAAAGAAAAGTGTTGCCCATTCCACTACTCTCTTAACCCGCGCTTTCAGCCGCCGGCGCCGGATCTCTTATTAAGATTTCCCAAAAGATGAGGTCTCTTCCGTTTATTAAGTAATATACTACCACACGGCGGCCGTTTTGTCAACAAAATTTTTTTTAAATTTTAGTTAAATTCCCCAATATAAACAGTGTTCATCATTTCTCTTATCTTTTCTGATTTTGCTTTTTTGTCTGAACCCGTTTTTTCAGCCTGCGCCAGCGCCCAGCGAAATTTAACGGCCGCGCACGCGGATGTCATATTGCCCGTCGGGACAGCCCCGGCGTCGATAGCCGCTTTCCCCGTCGCATAAGAAGAATGCAAAGTGGCATTGGCCGAAAATTGGCCGGCAAACAGGACAGGCTTACCGCGCATTGTTGATTCTTCAATAAAATCAACCCATGAACAGGGGGATTCATTCGGGACGTTTCCCGCGCCGAAAGGCTGCAGTATAATGCCTTTGCATTTATCGTCATATAACAAATGCAATAAAAGCTCGGGTTCCAACCCGGGAATTAAGGGTATTTGAATGATGCCGCCTGAGAAATCATTTTTTAAATCAATATCCTCATTTTTTGTTTTGCGTTTCATTGCAATATCGTTTATAATGATGTTTTCGGTTATATGGGCTAAAGGAAAAAAAGACGGCGATTCGAAAGCGTCAAATCGGCGTTCGTCTTTCTTTTGCGCCCTGCACCCGCGAAAAACGTAATCTCCAAAGCAAATTACAACTTCCGCTATATCCGTGCCTGCGACCTTAAAAGCGCGCAATAGATTAATGCGCGCATCGCCGTGAAGCACATCGGGAGCTGTTTGGGAACCGGTAAAAACAACCGGGAAATTTAAATTTTTGCCGAGGGCGAATGCGACGGCCGAAGCTGAAAAATGCATTGTATCGGTACCGTGGGCGACAACGAATCCGCTGTAGCCGTTGTTTCGGCGCTCATAAATTGTTTTTGCTATAATTCCCCAATCACCGGGATTCATGTTCGCGCTGTCTTTGTTTAACAAAGGGACAAAGTCAAACTCGGCTGATTCCCTGAGTTCAGGAGCAATTTCCAAAAAATATGCAGGATTCCCCGGCGGGCGCAAAGTACCGTTGATATCCCGATGCATACCGATCGTCCCGCCTGTATAAATCAAACAGATTTTATGTTTTTTATAAGCCGTCATAGTGAATGAACCTCCGCGACAATCTTTAATTTACACTTTATTGTTCCATATGTCAACAGGAAAAACGCAAAACCTCATTAAATATTTTTTTAAAACAGAATATTCATTTATGCGTTTGACGCGGCAAACACAAAATCCCCCTTGACTTTTGCCCCTCATACGCTATAATTAGTTTTTGTAAGGTATTGGAGGATTGAAAATGCGTTATGATACGGAAAAGCTTGTTGGCGAAGCTTTGAAAAACGGCTTTTCGCAGGCCGGGGAATTGAACGTGGACGCGCTGGAGTTTATGCCCGAGGTCCGCGAAATGTGCAGCGTTGACCGCTGCCATCAGTACGGCAAAAGCTGGCGATGCCCGCCCGGCTGCGGGAGCATCGAGGATGCGGCGGCCATGGCCGCGCAGTATTCCTTTGGCATTCTGGTGCAGACCATAGGCAAAATGGAGGATGATTTCGATTATGAAACCATCCGGGAAACCGGGTCAAAGCACAGGGAAAATTTCGCCCTGCTGGTTGGCAGGCTGAAAAAGCGTTATCCCGATATGCTGCCGATGGGCGCGGGGACCTGCGGCATATGCAAAACCTGCACCTACCCCGGCGCGCCCTGCCGTTTCCCCGACAAGTCGATAGCCTCCATGGAGGCCTACGGGCTTTGGGTAAGCAAGGTCTGCGAGCTGTCGGGCGTGCCCTATAACAACGGCAGGCAGACAATTACATATACAAGCTGTTATCTGCTGAAATAACAGCTTGCCGTTACATTATGTGATTTTATATCCCCGAATACAGCTCAGCCAGTTTTTCCGTTAAAATCCCGGCTGTCATGGGGCCTGTGGAGGTGCAGCACTGGTAATGCTTCCTGCCCCTTACCGGGTCGAGGGCCTCGAAATTGAAATAGGGGTTCTTTTCCTCTACCCAAAAGTCGCGGCGGGTCAGGATATAGCCCACATGGTCGTTGCACAGGCTGACGGTCAGGCTGTACCCGCCGTCCCCGAATATCTCGTTGACGCCCTTTTCGGCCTCCCTTTCGGGATATACCCAGTAATCGTCCGCGATGCCTTCGTTTATGGCTATTTCGGGGAAAACCTCACCCGGGAACCATGCGATTTTGGTGTCGTCAAGAATCAATATGCCTACTTCCGTGACAGAGCCTATGTTGAATTCCGAATCCTCGTTTTCTTCCTCTACCAAATGCAGGAATCCCGCGTTATGGGCCATTTTGAAGAGATGGTTGGCGAGGGGGATGTTTGCAGTCCCCTGCGCGGTCTTTATTGCGGGCGCAAGCTCTTTTTCCTCGGAAATCAGCAGCGAGGCCCAGCCCACGGCCGTCCCGTACCAGTCGCAGCGGTTATAATCCGGGTCGCCGTTCCATTCCGGCGGCCAGCGGGTGCCGCCGGGGTTCGCGCCGCCTATGGCCCCGTTAATGAACAGGCTGTCCTTGCCGAAGCCGTCGATCAAATCGCACATGACCCCCGGCCAGTCGCGGGAAATATACGCGATATCGTCAACGTCGCGGAAAACCGGATGCTGGGTATAGTGTATGAGGTATATTTCTTTCGAGCCGTCGTCCGGGGCGAAGCGTATGCGCGTAAGGCGGGTGTCGGCGCGTTTCGGGTTCGTTTCTATGTCATACATGATTTCAGGGCGGGACATGCCCCTGAAAAGCTTGCCGGGCTTTCTGCTGTTATAGGCGTTTATAATGGTTTCCGCGGTCAGGCCGATCACATGATCCACGAACTCCATATCGCAGCCTTCCGCGAGGCTGAACATGCCCATAATGTCAATTGCCGTGTGGGTATGGGTGCATACAATGTCGATCTGCGCGAACACCCCGGGCAGGGCCTCGTTCACTTTGTCTTGGATTCTCAGGGCGAAGGGGCGAGCCATGCCCCCGAAATCAAGGCTGGCGACGGCGACGGTTTTTTCGCCGTCCCCCAGCACGACGGCGCGGCACTGAGAATGGTCGTCAACGCGGGTGATGGCGTTTTTGCCAAAGTACCCGGCGGTGAAATACTCCCTTTCCTCAATAGGGACAATGGGCGCGACAACGGTTTTGTCAAATCCTGCAAACCACATAAAAAAACCTCCTGATAAACATAAAAAATTTGATTTTTATTATATACTTCGATTTTCAAAATGTCAACAAAACAATTTCATTAATATTTAATTTAAAGTATTGACATTTTTATATTTTTTGGTATTATTATACTTAGGGTAATAATAGAAAGGCAGGTATTTACTTATGGCAATGCTTCAAACTTGGGTTCTGAGCTTCTTTTTGTTCTTTCAATCGTTTTTGATGCCGCTTTTAAACGCACCCACTCAGGGGCCGGTCAATTACGGCGGCGACCCCTATTCCGACCCGAAAGCGGGGATAACGGAATGGCTGACCGTCTTTGAGGACGG
>WREG01000090.1 GCA_009779455.1 Oscillospiraceae bacterium | reverse complement strand
GGCCTTCGCCGACATGATGCGCCAGGTCAACCAGGTGCTGCGTTTCATGGTGACCGGAGAGACCGGGGACGAGGACGAGGAGGAGCAGGAAGGTTGCGGCGGCGACTGCGGCGGCTGCGCGGGCGGGTGCGGGCGCCAGCATTTGCAATAGGTTATGTTAGACATTTGTGTTGATGTGCAGAAAATTTATATTTGCGGGAGGCATCAGTGAAATGAGTGGTATCAGGATAATAGAGTTTCCAAAGTGCAAAATGCTTTCTTCTGGATATTGTAGAATGGATGAAAAACCTTTTGCAGAAGGCGGTAAATTACAACAATTTGAAAAATGCTGGAAAGAATATGATAAAAAGCGTACAGATAAATGGTTTATGCGAGATTTTATTATGCACGGCGAAGAAGAACAGTCTTTAATATGGTACTACGCATTGCCCGATGATGCGGTTGTCGATTTCGATTATGAAATAATAGATTTTGAGGGCGGTTTGTACGCATCTGATGTGGCAATATTAGGAAATGCTGATGATGAATCAAGGGTTTACAGAAATATAAAAGAGTGGATAAAAAGTAACGATTTATTTGAAATTGACGAACGCCACGGGCATTATGATTTGTCCCATGGAATACAGACGGAATGGCTTGAAAAAGCAATGGGATATATGCAACTCGAAATTTATGTTCCAATAAAGCTGAGTACAGTATAAGCATTATATGAGGTTAAAATGGAAAAAGAAAAAATAAGGCTTCAAAAATATTTGTCCGAATGCGGCGTGGCGTCGCGGCGGCACGCCGAGGAGATGATCCTCTCCGGCGCTGTCCGCGTAAACGGCCAGAAACCCGTGCTGGGCGACAAAATCGACCCGGACAGGGATAAAATAACCGTGTACGGCGAGCGCGTCAAGGCGACGGGCAAAAATATATACCTCATGCTGAACAAGCCGCGCGGCTATGTCACCACAATGAGCGACGAGATGGACAGGAAATGCGTGGCGGAGCTTGTGGCGGACGCGGGGCAGAGGGTTTACCCTGTGGGAAGGCTCGACAGGGAATCAGAGGGTTTGCTTCTGTTCACCAACGACGGGGAGCTTGCAAATGCCCTCACCCATCCGTCAAAACACGTTTCCAAAACTTACAGAGTGACAATAAGGCCGAATATTGCCGACGGACAGTTGACAAAACTCACGGAAGGTATTATGATAGAAGGTAAAAAAACGCTTCCGTGCAAAATCAAGGTCCTGACGGAAGAAGCGGGCAGGACCGTGCTTGAAATAATCCTTTTCGAGGGCCGCAACCGCCAGATAAGGAAAATGCTTGAAGAAACAGGCCTTGAAACCGCAAGATTAAAACGCACGGCGGTGGGGAGCGTAAAATTGGGCGCGTTGCCGCCGGGCAAGTGGCGATTGCTTAGTAATGATGAAATCGCGGCGTTGAAACGGGAAATAAAAAATTTGTAATGCAAAAATAATAATGCAGAATGCAGAAATGTGGTCGCGGTTTAATTTTCTTACTTTTTTAGTTTTGTGTCGCGTGATATAATAATGATATAATGTAAACTTTTTTATTATAAAAAATCTATAAATCCGGTCGGGCGGTAAATTTAAAATTTGAATAAATCTAACTACTCGACATCATTTCTGCATTCTGCATTCTAATTTCTGCATTAAATATAAGGTTGGTATTAACATGATAAAGAGTATGACAGGTTTCGGCAGGGCGCAGCGCCCTGCGGGTAATTTTGATGGGTTGGTGCTGAAATGATAAAGAGTATGACAGGTTTCGGCAGGGCGCAGGAAAGCTTTGAGAATATGACTGTCACGGTCGAGCTGAAAAGCGTGAACCACCGCTATCTTGAAATAAGCTCCAGGTTTTACCGTGGATTTTCGTTTTTGGAGGATAAACTCAAATCCTATATACAGTCCCGCGTTTCAAGGGGAAAGGTGGAGTGTTTTGTCCAGATCGAGATCGCCGAGGGGAATTATTCCGAGGTAAAAGTGAATTACAGCCTTGCTGACGCGTATTTCGCCCTTATGGGCGAGCTTTCGGAGCGTTATAATATCGAAAATGACCTGACCGTCACATCTTTGGCCCGTTGCCCGGAGGTGTTCGAGATAAGGAAAACCGAAACCGACGAGGAAGAGGTGTGGCTGGCCGTAAAAACGGTCCTGGAAACCGCCGCCGACAATTTTGTGAAAATGCGGGCGGGCGAAGGCACCGCGCTGCGGTCGAACATCCTTGAAATGGCGGACAATATCATAAGAAATGTTGAATATATCGAAGAACGCTCCCCCGAAACGGTAAAAGAATACAACGAAAAGCTCCTGACCCGTATGCGGGAATTTTTAGACACCGCAAGTGTTGACGAGCAGCGCGTTTTAACGGAAGCGGCGATATTCGCCGACAAGGTGGCGGTGGCGGAGGAGACCGTAAGGCTCAGAAGCCATATAAAACAGCTGAGGGAAATGCTTGATTCCGATGCAGCCGTAGGATCCAACGTCGCCGTTGGGCGGAAGCTTGATTTTCTCGTGCAGGAGATAAACAGGGAGGCCAACACAATAGGCTCGAAGGCGCAGGACGTAGAAATAGCGAAACGCGTCATCGAAATGAAATCGGATATTGAGAAGATACGGGAGCAGATACAGAATATAGAGTAAGTGCGAGGTGCGAAATGTACACAACATATAAAGGGTATTTTAATGACGGGCGGTTTATTTCGCCTGAACCGATCACAATCCCTGACAATATTGAAGTTTATATTACAATTATCGGCAACGAATTGTTGCCTGTAAAAACAAGAGCCGAAAAGCAAAACGAGGCATTAAAACGTCTTTCCGCAGGGTTGAGCGCTATAGACGACGAACCGTTTGATGAAAAATTTGACGAGGTTATAAACAAACGGTTTAATATCGGGAGGAAATTGGATTTATGATTTATGCGCTTGATACTAATATTCTTTCATTTTTGCTTAAAAACAATAAGAATGCGGTTTGCAATGCTGATGCAGCTACATATAACGGCCATGAATTAATAATCCCTAAAATTGTTGACTATGAAATTAGGCGTGGGCTGGCGGCAGCGGGAATGAATAAAAAATTGCGTGAATATCTTGAATTCCGTGAAACTGTCGCCGTTGGCAAGATTGACGAGAATGTATGGGATGAGGCTGTAAATATATATGTATCATTAAGTCAGCACGGAAAAATTATTGACGACGCAGACATACTTATTGCCGCTTTTTGCTTGGTAAACGGATATACATTGGTCACTAACAATAAACGTCATTTTGAAAATATCGACAGATTAAATTTTGTCGATTGGTCGGAATAATAATACGTTGATAAATTACGGGGCAGATACAGAATGTTGAATAAAATGCACAGATCAATGATGCACGTCAATGTTAAAAACAGCGGCAAAGCGTTTGAATTTTACAAAAAGGCGTTTGACGCCAAAGAGGTGTGCCGCCATGCCAACCCGGACGGGACGCTGGCCCATGCAGAGCTTGACGTTTGCGGGCAGGTAATGTCGTTTATGGAATTGAGCGACGATGACGCGGTTGCGGGCAATACAATGTCATTCGGCTTGCATTTCGGAAAAGGCAAAGAAGCCGTCGTCAGGAAAATATATGATGTACTAAAAGAAGGCGCGAAAATCCACGACCCGTTAGGTTCGTGTGAATGGAGTCCGTTGATGACCTGCTTAATTGATAAATTCGGTGTTAGTTGGTTAATTTTTGTATAAGGGGAAAGTATGAAATTTGTAAACATAGGTTTCGGCAATATGGTCAACGCCTCAAAAATAATAGCGATAGTGGCCCCCGATTCCGCGCCCGTAAAGCGCATTATACAGGAAAGCAAAGAGCGGGGCGGCCTTATCGACGCGACACAGGGCAGGCGCACCCGCGCCGTGATAATGACGGACACCGACCATGTGGTCTTGTCATACCTTCAGGCGGAAACGATAGTCAGCAAACTTGAAGAAGAAAATTTAATGCATGATTCATAATTACTGATGAGAATTTAAGTTATAATTTTTAAATTAAATAATGTTTATGATAATTCAATACCGCATAAATTATGCATTATGCATTTTGAATTATGAATTAACGGAAAAGGCGGGGTTTATTTATGAAATCAGACGGGACAAAGGGGCTGCTTATAGTGCTTTCCGGGCCTTCGGGCTGCGGGAAGGACACGGTGTTGCGGGAGCTTAAAAAAATCGACGGAAGCTTGGCGGTATCGGTGTCAGCGACCACAAGAAAGCCCCGGGCGTGCGATGCGGAAGGGGTCAACTACTACTTTTTGTCTGAGGATGAGTTTACGGAAAAAATAGAAAACGGGGATTTCGTCGAATATGTGCGCTACAACAATTATTATTACGGCACCCTTGTTTCAGAGCTTGAAACAAAGCTCGCGGCGGGGAAAACCGTCGTTATGGTGATAGAGGTAAGGGGCGCGGCCAACATAATAGACAAATACCCCGATGCCCTGTCCATATTCTTAATGCCGCCGTCTTTAGATGTTTTAGAGGAGAGGCTTCGCGGCCGCGGCACGGAGATGGAGGACGATATACTTTACCGCCTGAAAACCGCAGAGCTTGAAATGCAGGAAAGTTCGCACTATAAATATGTCATTATCAGCGAAACCATTGAAAAAACTGTCAATACTGTGTATAATATAATTAAAGGATGGTCATGAATATGTTAAACTCTGATTTAAATTTATTGCTTAAAGATAAAACCAGCAGGTATTCTTTGGTTACGGCGGCGGCGAAGCGCGCAAGGGACATATCCGAGGAATCGGAAAAAACAGGCAGGGTATTGGTTGAAAAGCCCGTCAGCTTGGCTGTGAACGATTTGCTTGACGGGAAATACAGAATAGTGGAACCTGAAGAGATAAGAAATATTTAATTGGAAACTTTTGCTTCTGTTGCCGTTGAAAATACGGCTGTCAGTTTTGACGCTTTATATGACTATATTATACCCTCCGCCCTGCTTTCAGCCGTTGCGGAGGGCGTAAGGGTGTTTGTGCCTTTCGGGAACGGCGGCAAAAAGCGGCAGGGTTTTGTTTTCAAGGTGAAAACCTCCGAAAAAGAACCCGGGGTCAGATATAAAAGCATTCTGTCCGTTATCGACGATGAACCCGTTTTAAACGGGGAAGGCCTTCAAATGGCGGAGTTTTTAAAGGACAGGACTTTCTGCGCTTTATATGAAGCCGCGAAAACCATGCTCCCGGCGGGGCTTGCTTATAATACGGCTATGTCTTATGCCGCGCGGCCCGATATAATCCCGGGTTCGCTGCTTTCGCTGGATTCCGAAGAAAAGCGGGTAGTTGAATATTTAAGCGGCAAAGGCGGATATTCGGGTGAAGATAAGATAAGCAGGGCTTTGGGTTTAGCGTCCGCCGCCGAAATCTGCGAAAAGCTTATGAAAGACGGTTTTCTGGCCGCTAATTACGATCATACCCGCAAAATCGGCGATTTGTCCCTCAAAGTGGCGAAGCTTGCCCTCTCTGACGGGGAAATAGCCGAAAATTACCCCGGCCTATCGAAAAAACAGACGGAAGTCATAAATGTTTTACGGGACGCGGGCGCGGCTTCCGTAAAAGAACTATGTTATTTTACGGGATTTACCGAAAGCGTCGTAACAGCTCTCGAAAAAAAGGGCATAATAGAAACCGATTCATATGAAATCTTAAGAAAACCCCGTAAAACGCGTTCCGGCATTGACGCAGAAGAAGAAATAACCCTGTCGGAAGAACAGGAAAAAGCGTATGCAGGGCTTTTGCAAAGGCTTGAAACAGGGCAATCCTCCGCCTCCCTTCTTTACGGAGTGACGGGAAGCGGCAAGACCAAAGTATATTTAAAGCTTATCGAAAAAACTCTGGAGCTTGGCAAAACCGTTATGGTAATGGTACCGGAAATAGTCCTCACGCCGCAGATACTCGAACTTTTTTATTCCCGTTTCGGAGAGACCGTGGCCGTTTTCCACAGCGGGCTTTCGATAGGCGAACGGCTTGACGAATGGAAGCGGGTCAAACGCGGCGAGGCGAAAATCGCAGTAGGCACGAGAAGCGCGGTTTTTTCGCCCCTTGAAAACATCGGCCTTATAATCATTGATGAGGAGCAGGAGCATACATATAAATCCGAACGATCGCCCCGCTATCACGCAAAAGACGTCGCGAAATTCCGCGCGGCGCATCACGGCGCTTTGCTGCTGTTATCGTCGGCTACCCCTTCAATAGAGACCTATTCCGCCGCTTTATCGGGGCGGTACGGCCTTTTTGAGCTGTCAGAGCGTTACGGCGGCGCCGTGCTGCCCGAAGTCATGACTGTAGATATGACGAATCAACTGAGATATAGCCCATATGCCTCCATAAGCGGCAGGCTTGCGGAAAAAATAGCGGACAACCTTAAAAAAGGGAATCAAACGATATTATTGCTGAACCACAGGGGTTATAATACCTTTGTCGCCTGCAGCTGCTGCAAGCGCGTCATGGGCTGCCCCAATTGCAGTATTTCGCTCACTTACCATTCCGCCAACGGAAGGCTGATGTGCCATTACTGCGGTTATTCCGAAGGCTTGACGGACATCTGCCCGGAATGCGGCGAGAAAACCGTAAGATATTCCGGCGCGGGTACTCAAAAAATTGAAAAAGAGCTGTCCGAAAGTTTTCCCGACGCTAAAATATTGCGTATGGACGCGGATACCACGAGTACAAAGAATTCCCACGAAAAAAAGCTCGGGGCTTTCGCCGGAGGCGAATATGATATACTGCTGGGGACACAAATGGTGGCGAAGGGGCTGGATTTCCCGTCCGTCACCCTTGTGGGCGTCGTATCGGCGGACAGCCGCCTTTTTTCAGACGATTACAAAAGCCTTGAACGCACTTTTTCGCTTCTGACGCAGGTAATAGGCAGAGCCGGAAGGGGAAGCGAACCGGGGCTTGCCGTAATCCAGACCTTCAACCCCGAAAACGAGGTGATAAGGCTCGCGGCAGATCAGGATTACAAATCGTTTTATGAGCTGGAAATGATAATAAGAAAAGCGATGGTTTACCCGCCCTTCTGCGACATATGCGTGATAGGCGTTTCAGGCGCGGACGAAACGGCGGTAAGGGCAGGGGCAAAAAAGTTTTTAAATCTTCTTGAAAACAAAAACAAACAAAACTACCCGGAGCAGTCGCTTATGGCATTGGGGCCTATACCGGCGAGGGTCGGAAAGGTAAACAATAATTACCGATACAGGATAATTATAAAATGCAAAAATTCAAAACGGTTCAGGGAAATGATATCAGGGCTGCTGACAGCTTTTTCAAAAGACGCGGCTTTTAAAAAAATCACGGTTTTTGCCGATATAAACCCGGAAAGTGTACAATAACCGAAAAATATAGCGTTCAATCGGATATCTCTAAAAATTTTATAAAAATCACGCCTCGCAGGGGCGGATGGCTTTAGAGGCGCCAAATTTAAGAAATGGAATGAAATTATGGCAATAAGGAACATAAGGAAAAACGGGGACGAAATATTGTTTAGGCGCAGCCGTCCCGTGGGAAGCTTTGACGAAAGGCTGTGGACATTGCTTGACGATATGCGCGAAACATTAAAAAAGGTTGACGGCTTAGGGCTTGCGGCCGTTCAGGTGGGTGTTTTGCG
>WREG01000089.1 GCA_009779455.1 Oscillospiraceae bacterium | reverse complement strand
CTCCGAGGCGGGATATATGGAGCTGGGCAAATCCGTGCGCGTATTGCTTGCCCCCGGCGAGCTTGCGCCTGAAATAGCGATGGGCGGGTTTTTGACGAAGGAAACTTCTTCATTGAGGAAAAATATGGATAAGAACCACGCTTATAAAACGATAACCGCTGACGGGTTTAAAGGCAAATGCCTTGTTTTCGGGCTTATGAACGATGAAATCGGTTATATAGTGCCGACTAACGATTTCTATACCAGCTACCTTCTGCCTTCCATTCTGAATTTCCCCGACAGGTTCGGCAACGGGCATTATGAAGAAACCGTTTCCGCCGGGCCCAAGACCTGCGGCATTTTGCTTGACAGCTGGAAGGATATTTTTAAGGCGACACGATAACAACCCGTAGGGGCGGGGCTAGTCCCCGCCCGTCAACATAAATCAAAAATAACGGGACGGCACAAGGCCGTCCCCTACAAAATCGGAGGATATCATGAAAAAAATAAACATAACCTACATCGGCGGTGGCTCAAAGGCCTGGGCGCACAAATATTTCGCGGATTTGCTTACGCAGGGCAAGCTGGAGGGCGAACTGCGCCTTTATGACATCGACGTTCCCGCGGCGGAGCGCAACAGGGAATATTTTTACAAGCTTATCAAGGATAACCCGGATAAAATCAAAAGCTCGTGGGAATGCAAGTCCTTCGCGTCCATTGACGACGCTTTGCCGGGGTCGGACTTCGTTATTATCTCCATCCTTCCCTTTACGTTTTGGAATATGAGGAACGACGTCCACTATCCGGAAAAATACGGCATCTGGCAGTCCGTTGGGGATACGGCCGGGCCGGGCGGGTATTCGAGGGCCCTGCGTACAATCCCCTCATTCGTGTTCTTTGCCGAAAAAATAAAAGAATTTTGCCCGGGCGCGTGGGTTATCAACTACACCAACCCCATGTCCATGTGCATGAACACGCTTTTCTACACTTTCCCGGAAATAAAGGCTTTCGGCTGCTGCCACGAGGTTTTCGGCACCCAAAGCATATTGGCGCGGGTGTTTAATATGTATTCGGGGCTTTCGGAAGCGGGCAGGGCATCTTTCAAGGCCGCCGATCTTGAAGCCGTTAAAAACGAGCTTGCGGCGAACGGAAAGGATTTCAACGAGTTTAAATCTTTCGGCGGCATAGGGCGGCACGACATTACAACAAACGTGCAGGGCATAAACCATTTTACGTGGATAAACAGGGCGGAATACGACGGGACCGATCTGTTTGAGCTTTATACGCCCTACATAAAGATGTTCCGCGAAAACTTTAAAGAACGCTGCGGCAAGCTCACCCCGCCGATTATCAAACGCTTCCGCAACGTGAACAGCGTTAAATTTGAGCTTTTTGAAAAATACGGCGTAGCGGCGGCGGCGGGCGACAGGCATTTGGCGGAATTCATCCCCGACGTTTACCTGCCGACAAAGCACGTCTATAAAAACGGCTTTGAGCTGACCCCCGTATGGGGCCGCATCCTCGTGGACAACATCCTCCGCGCCAGGATTAAGGTTTTAAACAAACCTTTTCTGAAAGCGAAAATAAAAGGCTCCGGCGAAGAGGGCGTATTCCAGATAACGGCCATCTGCGGCCTCGGCGACAGGGTTACAAACGTCAATTTGCTGAATAAAGGGCAGCTGCCGAACATAGTGGAGGGCACGGCCGTTGAAACCAACGCCACATTCTCGGAAAACAGGGTCGAAGCCCTGTATGCCGGCGAAATGACCGATGAAACGGCGGCGCTTGTGAACGTCCACGCGAAAAATCAAAAAGAATTCGTGGAAAATTTCATAAAAAGCGACAAAAACGCCTTGGCCATGGTTTTCTGCAGCGACCCGGCCGTGAAAAGGATAGGCAGCGTGAAGGGCAAGAAGCTGTTTGAGGAAATGATTGATAAGAATAAGGAATGCCTTGAAAAATTCTTGAAATAATATATCATTAGACGAACAGGAGGAATAGCAATATGGAATATATCCGCCAAACAATAGGCAGTTCCGCGTTAAGCGGCATTTTTGAAATCCCGCCTTCGCTTCGCGATAAAAAAGTGCAGGTTATCATCTTGCCTGCGGAAGATGCCGCACCGGAAGAAGCAAAACCAAAAAAACGCCCGATAGGTTTTCTTAAAGATAAAGTCCCTCCTTTGCCGGACAGCTTTTTTGACCCTTTGCCGGAGGAGGATTTACAAGCATGGGGACTGTAAAATATTTACTCGATACGCACACCCTTCTTTGGGCTACGCGCGACGAGGAAAAACTTGGCAATAAAGTTCTGTCAATCATTAATGAAATAAATGCTCCTGTTTTCGTTTCCGCAGTAAGCGCATATGAAATCATGTACAAACATCGGATTGGCAAGTTGCCCGAATATGAATATTTTGCAAAAAATTATTTCGATATACTCAATGGCTTTGGTGTAATTGAACTGCCGATAAGCGCAAAACACGCGCATTTCGCGGGCAAAATCGAATGGGCGCACCGCGACCCTTTTGACAGATTGCTGGCGGCGCAAGCCTTCGTCGATAACATGATTTTGATTACAAACGACCCTGTGTTTCAGAAACTTCCTTGGGTAACGGTCTTGTGGTGATTTTATATTAAGGCAACCTCTAAAAACCTCAACTTTTGAGGTTCAAACGTATGGTAAAGCCCATAAATTCGACGTTTGATTTTATTAAAATAAGGAGGCAGATTAATATCATAATATAAATATTATGAAAGAAGGAGGGCACATGGACATCAACACATTTTTTAACTATATAAAAATGTTTTTCGTTACTCTTTATGGAATAATTTATTACACGTTTTTTCCGGCTAAATAAGAACACGCGGGGACGGCATAAAGTAAATAGAGATTGCCTTAAACACGAATAATATATTGATGGAGATAATGTATGAATATTGCAATTAAACCGCTCACGCCGGAGCTTGCCGGGGATTATTTCGACTTTTTTGAAAACCGGGCATTCACGGACAATTCTCCATATCGGTGCTACTGCCAGGTTTTTCAGATGTCCAAGGCGGAGTATGGGACAGCGTACGGCAATACAGATTGGTCTGATGTCGGCCGCTCATCGCGGGAGATTGCCGAACGGCAGATTGAAACGGGTACCTTGCGGGGATATCTGGCATATGTTGACGGTCTGTCTATAGGCTGGTGCAACGCCAACGACAGGGCGAATTACCCTGCCGAACCTCAGTATGACGTACCTTTTCACGCGTCGGCCGAAAAGCGGGAAAAGGCTGTGATATGTTTCGAGATTGCCCCGGAATACCGTATGAAAGGCGTTGCCACCGCCCTTTTGCAACAGGTCATAGCCGACGCGAAAGCCGAGGGCTATACCGCCGTTGCGGGTTTCCCCGTTATGCGCGGCGAACGGTATGAATGGGATAACCCCGGCCCGATTCGTTTGTATGAAAAGGCCGGGTTTGTCAAAGTGGCGGAACAGGACGGGCGGTTGGTGATGAAGAAAGAGTTGCTATGATATTTCGCAGTACAAGCATTTTCCACGATAAAAGACAGCGGGAACAGAAACCTATCGTTTCGCAAACGGGACATTGCCTTACAACGTCGATAATAGACTTGTTCGGGAATTAATCGCGAGCGGATAAACGAGGATTTTTTTCGTTCCGCAAGGAAAAAAGCACAGGAATAATATATTTATTGCAAAGTCTTGTGCGCAAGACTTCGCATTTCTTGACGTAGCGGAACGGAAAAAAGACCGTTTTCGCCGCCGCGATTTAATTTCCGAACAAGTCTAATATATAAAAGGAGAAAAAATATGGACAAGAACACAAAAAGGATATACACCGTCGCCACCGCGCATCTTGACACATCATGGCTGTGGACGCTTGAAACAACTATCGAAAAGCTTATCCCCGCCACGATGAAGCGGAATTTTGAGCTTTTTGAGAAATACCCCAATTACAACTTCAACTTCGAGGGCGCGTACCGCTACGAGCTTATGGAGGAATATTACCCCGCCGACTTCGCCCGTGTGAAGGACTGGGCCGCGAAAGGCCGCTGGATACCTGCCGGAAGCTCCTATGAAAACGGGGACGTGAATATGCCCTCGCCCGAGGCGCTTTTCAGGAGCATCCTTATAGGCAACAACTATTTTGAGAAAAACTTCGGCAAGCCCTGCATAGACATATTCCTGCCGGACTGCTTCGGCTTCGGCTACGCCTTGCCGTCGGTTATGGCGCATTCCGGGCTTTACGGCTTCGCCACCTGCAAGCTTTCCTGGGGGAGCGCCTACGGCAGGCCTTTCGATATCGGCAAATGGTACGGCGTGGACGGGAATTACATATTCGCCGCCATCAAGCCGGGGCCGTATTCCACAGGGGTAAAGACGATAAGGGACGACGAAGGCCTTATAAAAAGGCTTGAAGAAAACATAAGCGAAAATAATTTGCCATACCTCTATAAAATGTACGGAACGGGTGACATGGGCGGTGCGCCTAATGCGGCGTCGGCAAAGGTCGTGAGCGACGAGGTCAGGGACAATGACGTTTGCACCGTAAAAGTGCTTTCCGCAGGGTCAAGGGATATTTTCGACGACCTCAAGAACACCCTGGCAGATGAAGAAAAGGATAATCTGCCGTCATGGGATGAGGAATTATTATTAACGGAACACGGCGCGGGCAGCTATACGGCGCGGACTATAAGCAACCGCTTCAACAGGCGCGGCGAGCAGCTGGCGGACGCGGCCGAAAGGTCAGCGGCGGCGGCGGAATACCTTGGCGCGTTCAATTATCCCGCCGGCGAACTCAGAACGGCGTGGAAGCGCATTTTGGCGCACCATTTCCACGACGATATAACGGGGACTTCCTTCCAGGTCTGCTACAAAAGGAACTGGAACGATTACGTAATGTCGCTAAACCAGCTGGCGAATGAATACACGGCGGCAACCGGCGCGGCGGCGGAGCTTTTCGACACCTCTTTCGCGGCGGGAACGCCCGTTATCGTCAACAACCCCCTTGAATTTGAGAGGGCTGAGGCCGTGAGCGCGGAAATAACCCTGCCTGCGGATATGCCCTTTGTGAGGGTGTTTGACAGCGCGGGGAACGAGGTTCTGTCGCAGATTTCAAAAAAGGACGGCGAAAAAGCAACCGTCGCCTTTATAGCGACCCTTCCTTCGATGTCGTGGAAGGTTTACGATATCATACCTTCAAGGACGAAAACCGAACAGGCTGAGGAAAGCCTGAAAGTTACACTTAAAACCATTGAAAACGGCAAATTAAGGGTATCGCTGAACGACAACGGCGATATAGAAAACGTATATGACAAAATCAACGGGCGCGAAGCCCTGTCCGCCCCCGCCGGGCTGTGCATACTGCCGGACGTGCTTTCCGACAACTGGCCCGCTTGGGAAGTGAAATATGACGACATGATGAGCGGCGACAAAAAATACCCTTCCGGCGCGGTCTTTAAGATAGCGGAATCCGGGGACGTCAGGGCAGCCATAGAAATCACCAAAAAATTTAATTCCTCAACATTCACGCAGACTATATCCCTCACCTCGGAAGCTGATTTTGTCGGCGTTTATAACGAGGTTGACTGGCGCGAAACGGGGAAGATGCTGAAAGCGGAATTCCCCCTCGGCGCATCAAACGAAAACGCGAATTATGATATAGGGCTGGGCGTAAAAACGAGGACTACAAACAAGCGGGAGCTTTTTGAGGTTCCCTTCCAAAAATGGATGGATATAACGGACGCGGACGGCAGTTTCGGCGTGTCCGTGCTGAACGATTCCAAATCAGGGGCCGACAAGCCGGACGACGGCACATTGAGGCTGACATGCATACACACCCCCTCCGACCCCTACCGCTGGGAATGCTCTCAGCACCTTTTGGATTTGGGGCTTAACAGGTTTTCTTTCGGTATCTACCCCCACGCGGGCGGGTATGAGAACGGTTCGGACGCGAAAGCCGCCGCTTTTAACCAGCCTATGAACACCTTTATTACAACAAGCCACAGGGGCGTTCTGCACGGCGAATATTCCTTCTGCAATATCAGCGAGCCGAATGTTGTTATAAGAGCGGTCAAAAAAGAAGAAAATGGCGACAGGCTGATAGTCCGCGTCAACGAAATGAACGGCAAAAAAACCGAAAACGTGCGGATAAGCTTGGGAAAAGGCATAAAAACAGCCGAGGAGATTTTGGCGAATGAAAAATATCTGAACGGCGCCGCTATAAAAGACGACTGCCTTGTTTTCGACATAAACCCGTTCGGGGTGAAAAGCTTCGCCATCACGCTTAAACCTTCCGGAATCAAAAAATCCCCGGCAGGGGATGTACAGCTTGACCTCCCGTTTAACGTTACGGGCGTAACAGCGAACGGAAGCGGCGGCGGCACACAGCTTTTAGGCGGCGTTTCGGTGCCTAAGGAGCTTTACCCATCCGTTATAACAAGCGGCGGGAAGGTGTTTAAGACAGCGGACGGCAAAAAGAACGCCCTTTGCTGCAAAGGGCAGGCAATACCTTTGCCGAAGGGTACGAAACGCGTGCATTTTCTAGCGTGCAGCCTTGACGGCGATATAAACGCCCTGTTTAAGACGGAAAACCGGACTTTTAAAATCAAAATACAGGACGCTTTTGAGGCTATAGGGGCGTGGGATCTTATCGGCCTTAACGAAACGGGGTACGTAAAGCCCGACATCCTCGCGTGGAACGCTACGCACACCCATTCAAGGGAAAACGGCGACGAGATAGGCAAGGATTTTTACTTGTTCAAATACACTCTTGCGGTAAACGGCGCGGATTCGCTGACGCTCCCGCAGGACAACAGGATAATCATCTTTGCCGCAACAGCCGACAACAGGGAAAACGGCGCCAGGAACGGCAACAGCCTTTACGACAGCCTTAAAAAGCGCCCCTTCGACTATGTGTTGAGCGAAAGGGACAGGCTTTTGGCGAGCAAATCCGCAGTCGAAAGGCTGCTGGGCAAATTCGTGGACAGCGGCAAAATCATAACCTCGCCCATCCCCTCAATCCCCGGCGTTTTCAAAATCGAGGACGCTTATTCGCAGGTGAGGATAATACTCAGAAAGAAATTTGGCAAAAAGTAGGGATCAATGGACGGGACAATGAATACGGTTTATTTATCATTAGGAACAAATACAGGCAACAGGGAAGATAATTTAAAAACAGCATTAAAAGCGATTTCCCTGCTCCCCGGAACGAAAATCACAAAAGAATCAAGCGTTTACGAAACCGAGCCGTGGGGGTACGAAGACCAGCCCATGTTTTTGAATATGTGCGCCGAAATCGAAACGGGGCTGTCGCCCCACGCATTGCTTGGGGCTTGTCTGGGCATAGAAGCGGCAATGGGCAGAACGCGGCTCTTTAAAAACGCGCCGAGAACCATTGACATAGATATACTATTATATAATGATATAAAAACGGACACGGAAGAACTGACTATACCCCATCCGCGCATGTATGAGCGGGAGTTTGTAATGAAGCCTTTAGAGGATTTAGGTTATAATTGACAGTCTTTTAAGGTTGCAAAACATGAAACGCCCGGCGACGTACACAGAAAAGATGGGGGAAGGCAAAAAAAGGTCTTGACAATGCCCGGGGGAATGTGATAGTATATTCGAGCGCCCGAAAGGCGCAGGGGCAGCCGAAAGGCGCGCATT
>WREG01000088.1 GCA_009779455.1 Oscillospiraceae bacterium | reverse complement strand
GCCCGGCACCGCGAACACGTCCCGGTTCTGCTCGAAAGCGCAGCGCGCCGTTATAAGCGACCCGCTTTTTTCGCCGGCTTCTATCACAAGGACGCCGAGGCTCATCCCCGATATCAGGCGGTTGCGTATCGGAAAGCTCATCCTTGTCGGCGACACGTCAGGCATAAATTCGCTTACGACCGCGCCGTTCCGTGAAATGCGTTCCCGGAGCGCTTTATTCTCATGCAGATAATTGCTGCCGAGGCCGCAGCCCAGGAACGCTATTGTTTTGCCTCCGGCGTCCATAGCCCCAGTATGCGCGGCACTGTCCACCCCCAAGGCGCCGCCGCTTACAACGGTCACGCCCGCCGAGCCTAAGTCATACGTTAAAGATTTTGCTACCTTAATTCCGTAATCCGTCGCGCCCCGCGTTCCGACCACTGCCAGCGGGACTTTCGCCGTAAGTATATTTTTATCCCCCCACACGTATAAGGCCAAAGGGTAATTTTCGATACGCAGCAACAGCGGCGGGTATTCTTCCATATCCGGGGTTATTATATGCCAATTTTTGCGGCCGCATTCTTCCATTACTCGATAAGATTCCGAAGGGTTGCGCTTGATGAGGTTTTCCGCCAGGTTTTTTGAAACCGCGCCGGAAAGCATCCATTCGTTTTTCCCGGCTTCATAGAGCTTTTCGGGCGAGCCGAAATACGCGAGCAATTCGTGTACCCGTTCGCCCGGATACACGGATTTCTGAAGCCATATCCAATATTCAGGGCCGCAAGCCAACGAACCACCCCCTAAATCCTGTAAACGCTTCAGCGTTTACTCATCTCCCACATAATAATCGCCGCCGAAGCCGCCGCGTTCAGGGACTGCGCCCGCCCCGCCATTGGGATTGTTGTTTTTTTTTCGCAGGCCGCAATAACCTCATTGCTTATCCCCCGGCCTTCGTTGCCTATGACAATAACCGACGGGAGGGAAAAATCAAATTTATCAACGGAAACCGCTTCTTCATCCAAAACGGCTGCCGCCGTCATCATCCCCTTAGCTGTGCATTCCCTTAAAAAACACGGCAAATCGTCAGTTTCAAATACAGGCAGCCTTAAAAGCGACCCCATCGCCGCCCTCTGCGCCTTCGGGTTGTATATATCGCAGCCTCCGCCCACAATCAGCCCGTCAAGCCCCAGCGCTTCCGCCGTTCGGACCGCCGAACCCAGGTTTTCGGGGTTTTGGACGTTTTCAAGGGCGATATATTTACCGCTTGCATTTATAGCTAACTCTCGATGAGAGTTCGTTTTATCTATAATACCATCCCTGTCAAGCATTTTGCAAACACAAAATACTCCAGCGGGGTTAACGGTGTCCGATAATTTAGACGCGACTTCATTTGAAATATTATATACGTTTTCAGCCGCCTTTGTCAATTCTTCCGTTTCGGCTTTGTTTTTATCGGCTGTTTCGGACGTAAAATACAGCTCCTTAATATAAACGCCGCTTCCGGCGGCGTCAAGGCAAAGCCGCAGCCCCTCGATAAGAAAAAGCTTTGTTTTTTTTCTTTCCGACGGGCTTTTAATAAGCTTTGCCGCATTTATAATCTTTTCGTTTTTCCTGCTTGTTATTATATCCATAAGTTTAATTCAGAAATAATAATGCAGAATACAGAAATATTATTTTTAATTTCTGCATTCTGCTTTCTGCATTGTTATTTGCTCATAAAGCCGCTTTCGCTTTTTCCGTAAGCTCCGTAAACGCTTTCGCGTCCGCTATCGCTATTTCCGAGAGCATTTTGCGGTTAAGGTTTATCCCGGCTTTTTTAAGCCCGTTCATGAATGTCGAATAATTCAGGCCGTTAAGGCGGCAGGCCGCGGATATCCTGGTTATCCAAAGGCGGCGGAAATCGCGCTTCCTCTGCTTTCTTCCTATATAGGCATAATTGCCCGATTTCATAACGGCCTGTTTAGCCGTTTTAAAAAGTGTGCTTTTTGAGCCGTAATACCCCTTCGCAGCCTTTAAAACTTTATTGCGCCTTTTACGTGTGGCGACAGCCCCTTTTATGCGAGCCATAACACATCATTCCTTTCTGTTTTAACCCGGATTTACAGAAAAAGGGTATGGTTTTAATCCTAATCCCTAATCCCTAAATCCTAATTCCTAAATCCTATTTATACGGTATCAACCTTTTTATCTGCTTCTGGTTCGTAACGTCCGCGACACGGACTTTTCTCAGGTTCCTCTTGCGTTTTGTGCTTTTTTTAGTCAGTATATGGGACTTGAAAGCGTGGCCGCGCATGGGCTTTCCGTTTTTGGAAAGTTTGAAGCGTTTTTTGGCGCCGCTGTGGGTTTTTATTTTAGGCATGATTTTTTTCCTTTCTTTATTTTTGTTTTAAAGACGGAGCGAGGAACATCATCATTGACCTGCTCTCAAGCTTCGCTTCTTTTTCGACCGTTCCGAATTCGGAGCATAATTCCGCGAAACGTCCCATGACCTCGTTCCCTCTTTCGGGATGAGCCATTTCCCTGCCCCGGAAACGTATGACCACTTTGATTTTGCTGCCCGCGCTTAAGAAATTTTTGGCGTGGTTGCCCTTTGTCTCAAGGTCGTGCGTATCAATGTTAAGGGACAGCTGGATCTCTTTCATCTCGGCCGTACGCTGATTTTTTTTGGCTTCTTTTTCACGCTTTGACTGTTCAAACTTGAATTTCCCGTAATCCATTATTTTGCAGACAGGCGGATTTGCCTGAGGCGCGATCTTCACAAGATCCATGTTCCTGTTTTCGGCCATTCTCAAAGCGTCGGCGGAAGACATTATCCCCAACTGCTCGCCGTCGGCTGACACGACCCTTATTTCGCGGTCGCGTATTTCCTCATTTCGCTGGAGCTCCTTTGTAGCTATAGATAACCATCCTTTCAAAAGCTTTTCGCGTATAACGCGTTGCGTGTAACACGCTGCGTACAGCGCGGTTAAAACTCATAAAAAATTAAAGCGCGGAAACAACCGCGCTCAAAAATACAGTTAAACATAGCGTTTAAGTATCGACCCGTTAAAACGAAATTTAAAGGGTGAGAGCGGAAAATACCGTCTTCTTTGCTTTGAAAGCCATTTTAGCAGATTTTTGCCTTCATGTCAACATTTTTTTTAAAAACTGAAAAATCTGTTAAAAATATCTGTTTGATTTTTTTGTTTTTATAATATATAATCTTTTGGAAACATTTATTCAATGAGAAAGGATGTATATCATCATGGAAATTTTACACAATGAAGTTATTGACGCTATCGTTAAAAGGCGCACCGTCAGAGATTTTTCAAATGAACAGATAACTGATGATGAGCTGTTTACTGTTTTGACTGCCGCTTATTGGGCGCCGAGCGGCAGGAATTCCCAGCCATGCCACGTCCGTGTCTTACAGGACGCCGAAGCGCTTAAACGGTTAAACGTTGACTTTAAAAATCTTGTAGGGTGGGGTACCCCCGCTTACACGAGATGGGATACCAATCCGGTTTATCATAACGCGCCAACGCTTATTTTTATTTTCGCCGAAGGAGACAGCTGCATGGAGGCGGGTTTAATGGCTGAAAACATTGCCGTCGCGGCTGAAAGCCTTTCCATAGGCTCGTGTATTATCGGGAGCCTGGGCGCTCTTATGAATCATGATCAGGGAAAAATATGGAAAAACAACCTTGATATAGACGAAAATTATAAATTCCTTATAGCTATAGCGATAGGCTGCAAATCAAAAACCACGCCTGTTAAAGAACGGAACCCCTTCAGTGACCATTTCAAAATAATTAAATCCCTGGCAATCTGAATACAGGGGTTCAGGCTTATAAGCCTGAACCCCTGTATCCTAATTCCTGCCGAGAACCTCAAGCGGGTCGGCCAATACGGAATTTACAGTTATTTCAAAATGAAGGTGCGGCATCCTGTCGCTTTCTGCGGGGACAACGCCCAAGACGCCTATTTCCGACCCTTTCCCGACGGAGGAATTTACGGGCTTAACGCTGTCTTTTTCCAAACCGCAATATTTTGCCGATATACCTGAGCCGTGGTCGATTTCCACGACGGTTCCCCATAACGGGTTGTCGTATACGGCCGTTATGACCCCTTCGTATACGGCTTTTACGGAATCCCCCGGCAAACCGTTGAAATCTATCCCGTTATGGAGCCTCCAGTCGCCCAGCGTTGAATTGTATGCCATTTCGCCCTGGCTGTAATCCGCCCCTATATCCGTTGAAAGAGGGAGCGCAAACTTAAGCGCCGCGCCTGAAACCGCGCCCTCCTCGGATTTCGAGGGGGCCTGCGCTTCAGTCCCCGCACCAGCCCCCACATCGGATTTTACAGTCTGCGGCTCTGTTTTCGGCGCCGTTTGCGGAATGATTTGCGGAACCGCCTGCGTTTCCGTGCGGTTGTCGGGAACCCCCGTCAGGTTATTCCCCGCTTCGCTGTCATCTGTAGCGGATACCGTCGGCTCGGTTCTTTGCGGGGGAGCTATTTTTCTTATATTCGCCCACGAAAACGCAGCGACGGCAATAGCCAGCACAATCGCAGAAATCGTCAAAGATAAAATTTTAGGGTTTATTTTCGCTGTTATATCCTTATTTGCATCCATATTCATATTATTCCTTTCGAAATTTATATTGATTGTAAAGTAATATCAATTACATTTTTACCCAAACGAAAAGAATTATACAGAATTATAAAAAGAAACACAGCCAAAACTGATTTTGGCTGTGCCTCTTTTTAAGGGGTTGCTTTTAGGAGGGGATTTTTCATGCGTAAACAAAAGCTGTTAACATACGCGCAGTTCACGTTATAATGAAAAATCTGGAAACTCAGCCTTATTAAAACCCTGTGCGGCATAAGGCTTTAATAAGTACAATGTTATATTAATCCACATATATTACTTCGTTATGAATTGACTTTAAATATTCGATGATTTGTTTGTAAATTAAAAATTTTTTTAAACAAATGTTTGCTTTTTTCAAAAATATGTGCTAGAATGGTTAAAATACTATTATTAAGTAAAGAAAGGAATGGTTGAATCATGGATAAACTGTCTGAAACCCAGCAAAAAATCTACAAATACATCACCGAGCGCCTAACGGGGGGCGTCCCGCCGTCAGTGAGGGAGATAGCGAAGGCTGTGGGCTTGCGGTCCACCTCGTCGGTACAGGCCAACCTTAATTATTTGGAGGAGGCGGGCTATATTACCCGCGACCCGATGCTAAAGCGCTCGATAAGGGTCTCCGGGCATTCCGGAAATATCCAAAACGTACCTCTTGTGGGAACCGTGACTGCCGGCGTGCCTATATTGGCCGTAGAGCAGATTGAAGGCTACATCCCCTATTCGGGGAGGATCTCCGGCGAAGCCCTGTTCGCGCTCAGGGTGCGTGGCGAGAGCATGATAAACGACGGGATATTTGACGGCGACATCGTTATAGCCGAAAAAACACCCGTCGCCAGAAACGGGGAAATCGTAATAGCGATGATCGAGGACGAAGCCACCGTCAAGCGCTTTTATAAAGAAAACGGGCATTTTAGGCTCCAGCCCGCGAACGACGCTTTTGAGCCGATTATAACAAACGAAGTTATAATTTTGGGCAAGGTCATCGCACTGACAAGGCAGTATTAAAATTTAGAAAAAAATGAAACAGCTCCACACTAAGAACACAGTCAGAGTTGGCGCCTGCCAAGCGCCCGAAATTATTGGCGATCCGTGCGCGGCGCTTGCCAGTATGCTGCGGTTTGCGAAAGAGGCCGAAGATAAAGAGGTCGATCTGCTGCTGTTTCCCGAATGTTTTTTGTCGGGCTATATTCTGAATGAAGCATACAGGAACACTTAGAGACAAAACATTTAAAAAATGTTTTGACAAAACGGAAAATGTGTGTTAATATATCTTTGGCTCGAAACCTCGGAAATCGGAGTAAACCCTTATAACGGATATTATCCTTAGGTATTCACCTGCCCATTGTCTGGGATTTTCGGCCGTAAAATATAAATGAGGTGAAAAACGTAAAAAATTAAAAATTTTTTACGTAGAAAGTTTTGCTTTGTAATTCTATATTTGCAAAACTTCCGTCTCGCAGAGAAAGGATAGTCATAACGATGACACAGGCAGAAAAAACAGCTATTATGGAAGAATATGCCCTGCATGAGGGCGATACCGGCTCACCGGAGGTGCAGGTTGCGGTTCTTACGAAAAGAATCAACGATTTGACGGAGCATTTGAAGGAGCATAAAAAAGACCACCACTCGCGCAGGGGGCTTCTTAAAATGGTAGGTCACAGGCGCAATCTTTTGGTTTACCTCCAAAAAGTTGATATTGAAAGATACCGCGCACTTATTGCTAGGTTAGGTATCCGTAAATAAGGCTCATTAAGAAAGGAAAAAAATGTTCGAGAATTTTAAAAAATATGAAACCATACTGGCCGGCAGGCCTTTGGTTGTTGAAACGGGGAAAATGGCGGGACTTGCGGGCGGTTCCTGCTTTATGCGTTATGGAGAGACAGAGGTGCTTTGCGCCGCCACAATTTCGGACAAGCCCCGCGAAGGTGTCGATTTTTTCCCGCTCTCAGTGGATTTTGAAGAAAAATTATACGCAGTGGGCAAGATCCCCGGCTCATTCCAGCGCAGGGAAGGCAGGGCCAGCGAAAAAGCCACCCTCGCGTCAAGAGTGATAGACCGTCCGATTCGCCCGCTGTTCCCCAAGGATATGCGTAACGATGTGGGCGTAGTGGTAACTGTTATGTCCGTTGACCCGGATTGCTCGCCGGAGATAGCCGGTATGCTCGGCGTTTCAATAGCGCTGTCGATATCGGAAATCCCCTGGGACGGCCCCATAGCCGGGGTCAGCGTCGGGTTTGTTGACGGCGAATACGTCATAAACCCCACCGAAGCGCAAAAAGAAGCTTCGCAGATGAGCGTCACGGTCGCGTCCACGGGCGATGTGGTGTCGATGATAGAGGCCGCCGCGAACGAGGTCTCAAATGAGGTCATGCTCGGCGGTATAATGGCCGCTCACGCCGAAAACAAAAAGCTCCTTGAGTTTATAAACTCAATCAAAAACGATATCGGAAAGGAAAAAGTGCCCTTCCCGTCAAACGACCCGCCTGAGGAGATGTACGAGGCGGTAAAGGAAATAGCTTTGGAAAAAGTCCGTTTCGCCCTTGATACGGACGACAAGCGCGTCCGCGACGAAAACCTGAAGCCGATCTATGAGGAAGTCCACGAAAAACTTGACGAAACCTGGCCCGATGACGCCGCGAAGCTGGACGACTGTATTTACAAGCTTCAAAAATACGTTGTGCGCCGCTGGCTGCTGGACGACAACAAACGCGTTGACGGCAGGGGCATAGATGATATACGCCCTTTAGCGGCTGAAATTGATGTCCTCAGCCGCGCCCACGGCTCAGGCATGTTCACGCGGGGCCAGACCCAAGTGCTGACCGTCGCCACGCTCGGCACTATACGCGACGCACAGGAGCTTGACGGCATCGACAGCGAGGACAGCAAACGCTATATGCACCACTATAATTTCCCCTCGTATTCCGTAGGCGAGACAAGGCCGCCCAGAGGGCCCGGCAGGCGCGAAATAGGCCACGGCGCTTTGGCAGAAAAGTCCCTGCTCCCCGTGATACCCTCTATTGAAGAATTCCCCTATACCCTCCGCCTTGTATCGGAAGTTTTATCGTCAAACGGCTCCACTTCCCAAGGAGCTGTATGCGGCTCAACGCTCGCCCTTATGG
>WREG01000087.1 GCA_009779455.1 Oscillospiraceae bacterium | reverse complement strand
GCGTCCATCGCGCCCATTTCTGCGTCAAATCTTGGCGCCCCGCTTCATTGAACATATAGGGGGCGTGCATATTGTGCTGGTTGCCTACCCAGAATCCGGGTCCGGGGTCGATTCCCGCCCTTTTGCTGCTGGCACTGGACATGAATTTATCAAGCTCTTTCGCGAAGAATTCATTTGAGCCGAAAAGTTTCAGCAATCCCTGCGGGTCCTGCGGCGCGGACCATCTGTAATGCTGTGCGCTGCCTTCTTCGTATATGTCGGGGAACATCGTCAAAACCTCTCGGTAATAGCTTGTGATATAGGGGCTGAAGGGTGAAACCCAGGTTCCGTCGATATTTTTCGCGCGGAAATATTTTACGGAATCATCCCAAAGGTTTTTATAATACATGGACTTATCCGTATATTTCGCAACCTCGCCCGCGTCCTTGCCCAAAGCTTCGCCGAGAAGGGCTATGCACCAGTCGGCCCAGGCGTATTCCAATGTGCTGCTGACCGAGCCTCTGTTATCAACATCAAAAGGTATATAGCCGTATTCGTTATATGCGTCAATCGCGTGCCTGCCGCCGCGGGGCACTGCGTTGTCCGATGTGTTTTTCATATAGTTATATGCTTTTTCCGCATCATAATCCGTGATGCCTTTAAGATAGCTTTCGGATATGAGCATATTCGCGGGCGAGCCGAACATTGAGCCGGAATACCCCCCGCCGGCGGGCCAGCGCGGAAGGCTGCCGCCTATGTCCGCCATTGCGATAAGGCTTCTGATGAAATCCCGCTGTTCGACGGGCGCTATCAATGTATATAAAGGATGCGTGGTTCTGAACGTATCCCAAAGGGACATATCGGTGTAATAAGTCCATGTATTGCCCGTGTTTCCGATTGTAAAGGGGCCGGTATTGTTGGATTCGGCCCTGAAACCGAGGTACTGGCCGTTTGCGTCGGTATAATTCGAGGGCATCATAAACGAATGGTACAAAGCGGTGTAGAATATCGTTTTGATATCCTCATCTTCGCTGTCAACGACTATTCTCGAAAGATGGTCTTCCCAATTATTGCGGGTTTTAGCCCTCACGCCTTCAAAATCAAGGCCGCCTGTTTCCGCCGCAAGGTTTAGGTAAGCGTTTTCGAGGCTTACGAAGCTGATGCCCAGTTTAAGCTCAATAGGCTCGCCGGATACGCTGCCGAAATTGATATTTGCCCCGACGTCCGCCCCTGCGGCTTCAAGCCTCCCGTCCTCGCTGACGCCGCCTTCCCATATGGAAGCCGATTTGAACGGTTTGTCGAATTGCGCCACGAAATAACCGGGCAGCCCGCCGTACCTGCCGGAGAACCCGTTTATCATAAGGACTTCGCCCTCGACCTTCATCTCGTCGGGGTAAACCGTGATTTTCCCGTTCAGCGTTTTATCCTTGTCGCTGCCCATGATGAAGCTGGTCGCGTCTATGAAAATATGCGCGTCTTTCTTCGCGCCGAAGGTGTAGCGGTGCGCGCCGACATGCTCGGTAGCGGTCAATTCGACAAGGCAGTCAAGGGTGGGGAGGTATACCGTGTAATAGCCGGCCGTGGCGGCTTCCTGGTCGGACATGTAAGCTATGGGCTTTGTGAGCCTGCACGCGGGGTCGGCGTTCCCGACCGCCGGGGTCACGCGGAAATTGCCCAAATCGCGGGAGCCGGTCCCCGAAAGCCTTGTGTGGCTGAAACCGTAAATATAACTGTTGGCGTAGTGGTAGCCTGCCGTACTCATCGGGATAAGGTTTATCCCGGCGATGTCGGTGTTGTCGGGGCTGAGTTTTACCGCCCCGAAAGGCGCCGCCGGGCCGGGGAAGAGCATGCTGCAAGTCCACGGGAGGCCGCCCGTGCCGATGAACGGGTCAACCCACTGTCCCAATTCGCCCGCCTGAAGCTCAGGCATATCAACCTTTTTAGGCATATCCCCGATTGAGAACAGCGAGGAGAAAATGATGATGACCGACAAGAAAATAATCTGGAAATACTTTAAAATAGCAACCATTACATATCCCTCTTTTATTAAAATAATATAATTTGATACCATTATAACATAAAAATTTGGAAATGCAATCATTTTTTTAATATTTTATTAAATATTTTTGTTTTTTTTCGGGCAGCTGCCGGTTATAACCCGGCAGCTGCCCGAAAAATCTTTTCGCCGTCAATTAATCTTAAACGACGCCGAACAAACTCTTGAAAAATTGGATTATTCTGCAGATTAAGCACATTATCTGATCCCAAAATGAGTTTGAGTGATTATGCTGGTCACAGCAAGTACAGCCCGTGTTGGGGGCATCGGGTTCGACTGAGAAAATTGCGTAAATGCTGAAATGGTCGGCGTAGAATTCCCAGTAGCATTCGCCGGCGGGAGGCGCCGGGTCGGAAGCTCTTTCAGGATAAGGCTTAACATATTCGCTCCAGCTGTTTAATGTGCTGTGCGGCTTAACGGGTTCCATGGGGATCACTGTTTCGTTTCCTGCCCCGTCTATCTCGACACGGCCTACCCTCCATTCCGAATTTACAGGCGGGGTTACGCCGTACAAGCCGCCGTCTTTCACGTTCAGATACGGTATGCGGACGATTACCTTACCGTTCGGTTGAATCTCCTCGCCGTTCAGTATAAATTTAATATCAAACGCCGCTTCAATCTTCAGCTTTGTGCTGTTGCCTGTGCCTATCTTTATGTATCCGTCGGGGACTACGGTTACTACGATTTCCGTGCCGGGCGGCAGTATGGGCGGGTCGTCCGGGTTTTCCGGGTCGGGGATTTCAATCTCAATGCCGGTGTCTGTATCCTTGAACTTTTTGGTAATCGGCCCGGTTTCGTAATAACCGCACTCGTCTATGCGTACACAGTCGCGGCGGGCAAGACCGTCAGCCTCATATGTAGCCGGGGTAACGATGTACCACTCACCCATATCGTGGTTAAGAGCATCTGTTTCCCTTGTTACATAATGGTCGCAGCCATCGCGCTGGCAGTCGCGGCGTTCAAGGCCATCCTCCAAGCAGGTCGCCGGGGTCACCTCATACCACTCGCCCATGTCATGGCCAAGCGCGTTCGGTTCCCTTGTTTCAAAGATACCGCAGCGCTGACAGTCGCGTTGTTCAAGACCCGTTTCTATGCAATTCGCGTCATCAACAGCATACCACTCGCCCCAGTCATGGCCGAGCGCGGGGATAGCCTCTTGCTCATCAAACACCTCTCCGCAAACCGCACAGCTGCTTCCGCCGGTCAGTCCGTCATTCAGGCAATCGGGAGGCGTTTCCGTGATATCAATGGGTTTGTGTCCGTGGACGGGTATTATTTCTTTGTCCCAATGGCCGGGGACGCCGATATGACACCATGGGTTGGTGCAGTGATAGCTCCACTGGCCGTCCTCTGTACAGGTTGCGTGTTTATCGCCGTATTCGGGATAGAAGCCCCAGTCGCTGTAGTTGTGGCCTGTGGGTTCAAGCTCATCCTGAATCCAAACAAAACCGCATTCCTCGCATTCCGCGTTTATACTGCCGGATTCCACACAAAGCGGCGGGGCTTCAAAAAGGTCGCCGAAACGGTGTTCCTCGGTTATCGGTACATTCTCCTCATAATCGCAGCGGCGGCAATTATAATGCCCTGAACCTATTTTGCAGATGTTCGGGTTGTCGTCGCCGGTAATCTGCGGCAAAACGTCGATATCCAAGCTCAGGTAATCCATATCATGACCGAGGGCGGGGACAATATCGGTTATAATCTCATGCCCGCAATTTTCACAGTTCTTGATTGTAAAGCCGTCGTTGGTGCAGTCGGGTTCCCTTGTTTCCGTCGGGACATGGTTATGTTTCTGCTTGTTAATATGGTCTTGCTCAAACGCGCCGCAGCCCTCGCGCTGGCAGTCGCGCTGGAGCAAATCAAGACATTCTCCCTGCTCAAGCACGTACCACTCGCCCCAGTCGTGGCCGATGGCGTCGGTCTCGTCGGTGACATAGGAATCCATGCAGTGTTCGCAGGTATGGGTCGTATAACCGTCTTCCTCGCATTTGGGAGGCGCAACTTCGGGAATATACGAATGCCCTATGATTTCCGTTTCGCGTTCCTCATAATATTCGCAGCGCGTACAGTCGCGGCGGTCAAGACCTTTTTGCGTACAGGTCGCGGCGGTTACAAGATACCATTCGCCCATATTATGCCCTAAAGCGTCGAGGGTGTAGCGGTAAAGTGTGCGCTCAAGGTTTCCGGGGTCTCCCGCAGCGGCGTTATGAGTGCTGCCGTTCTGTGTGTCCGCCCACTGCCAATAATGGTAGATGCGGTCGCGGTATTGATATTCATAAATTTCGCTTACAGGGAAAATCATCACATCACTACCGTCAGCGTAGCCGTTGACGCTGTCGCGGTTATAGCCGGTACAATTAGCAGGCGATGACAGATAAGCTCCCGGCGCGTAGACTGTCATGGTATTCAACGCGGCGACAGAAATAGTTCCCCTGTAATCGTGCCACTCATACGGCGCGTAATGGTCATACCATGAATCGGCGGGGGAATAGCTACGGTAATGTCTGATCAGTGTGCTGGTGGGACCAGTAACAGGATCGCGGGTGATGACGGTACGCCAATTATAACCCCAAAGCCGCGAGTTCCTTTGGCGCGTAGCAGATTGCCCCGGGTCGGTTTGGCTCCAACCGCTCCAGTCTCCCCACATGGTATTTGTGTCATATCTCGTCCAGCCCGCCAGCGACGCAGCCGGGCTTGTGGTGAATATCTTATGCTGCTGTTTTGAGACAATGCGGTTTTCTTCGATATCCTCGGGATACTCCTCAGACCATTCGGTGTAAAGATATGTTATTTCTTCATCGCACCTTGTGCATGAGTAAAGACCTTCGCCCGCTTCAAGGCAGGTGGGGGGCTTAACGCCGTACTGGCGGAAATCATGGCCTAAAGGATCGGCAAGCTTTATTCCGCAGACCATACAGGGCTGAGGGTTAAGGCAGGTCGCCGGGCTTCCCGGTACATGCCCTCCTCCGCCGTTCTGCCTTGTTTCAAAATGGCCGCATCCCGTTCTCAAGCAGTCGCGGCGTTCCACATTAGGGGTAACGCAATTACCTCTTTGTGTCATATACCACCCACCCCAGGAGTGTCCGCTTGGGTTGGAGTAAACCGTGCCGCGATGATTCAAATCACCGAGCCTTACCCAACCCCAATATTCGGAAGCGTTTTCCGTTCTACCGGTGGGATAACGCAGATTAACGACATTTGTACCGAGACGGCAGACTTTGAGTTTACCCCAGCTTCCGTTAGTTTCGGTAATACGTAAAACCGTGGATGTGTCAAAGGAATGACCTGTAGTCCTGCCGTTTATGCTGTCATAAACATAAGCGATGCTTTTTGGCGTGTAAGCATTATATGTAGGACGGTTGTTAGGCGTACAAACCGATATGCCGTTCATTTTTATAAGGATAATATTCTGTTTCGGCGCATAACTTCCCTTGCCCCCTGTCCATTCCGCGCCGTAATTGTCATAGCTTGTACCGTTTGAGGCCCGGTAGTGAGAAGCTACGATCGGTCTGCCGTCCGCCATAACGTCGACGACGATGGCGGCATGGTCGATTGAGCTGTTTTCCGTATTTAAAGTTCCGCTCCATTTATAAAATAGCACATCACCTATAGCGAAATCCTTTGTTTCATTGATTTTATCTCCGCGAATTTGTTCTACGCCGGGAAGATTGCGTAAATATTGATAAAGGTTCGCCGCGCCGACCCACGCAAAAGAAACTTCGTGCGCTACGGCGACACCGGAGTACCATGTTGCGTCGGCTTCATAACAATACCAAAGCTTTGTCATTTCAAGCCCACCCGCGTAAAGGCACTGCGAAACGAAATTCGCACAGTCGCCGCCGCTTTTCTGCGGGTCATAATTAGACCAAAGCGGGTTGCGTTTGTTCCACCATTCTTTGGCGTACAACGACGCCGCAAGGCCGCTGTAGCCGTTTGGATTATTCCAAACCGTCGGAGCGGCCTCGGCGGTAATCGAGGTTGCCGGGCTGAAAGATAGGGTGGCGAATATGCTGAAAGTCATAAGCACCGCAAGGAATGTGCTGAGAATTTTTTTATTTGTCCGCATTTTAGAACACTCTTCTTTCCATAAAATTCTTTTTTTAGCTTTTCCGCGCAATATTATAGCAAAAGAAATTTAAAATGTCAACCGTACACGGATAAGGTCTCAAAAAAATTTATGCTACACTAAAACTAACCGAGATTGGTTGAGGGGTAAGGGCTGTGACGTATTCGGACGTGATAACAAAGCGCATACTGGGTTTATGCGCGGAAAACAGCATAACGGTCAACAGGCTGGCTACTTTGTCCGGCCTGCGGCAGTCCACCCTCGAGAATATCGTCAAGGGCAACACAAAGCACCCCGGCCTCCGCACCCTTCACCGCCTCGCCCAGGGTTTCGGCATAACATTGTCGCAATTTCTGGATTTCCACGAAATGAACGAGATTGATTTTGACGATGATTAAAAATATTTGCAGGAAAATTAATTTTTTGACAACAAGGCGACACACTCCACATGCGCCGTAAAGGGGAACATATCGACAGGCGCTGCGGCCCTGACATTATAGCCTTTTTCGCCCAAAAGCTTGCAGTCCCGCGCCAGGGTAGCGGGGTCGCATGATATATAGACCAGCTTTTCCGGCGCCATATTTATTATTGCTTCAATGCATTCAATCGACGCGCCCTTTCGCGGCGGGTCGATGATTATTATATCCGGGCGCATGCCCCTGCCGCAAAGCTGCTGCGCCGCCGCCCCCGCGTCCGCGCAGATGAATTCGGCGCTGCCTATCCCGTTTATTTCGGCGTTTGCCCGCGCGTTTTCGGCGGCTTCGGGGACAATCTCGACGCCTATTACCTTTTTTGCCCGTTTTGCCATCGAAAGGCCGACAGTCCCGGCCCCGCAGTAGAGGTCGAGAAGGGTTTCGCCGCCGCCGAAAGCGGCGTATTCCTCCGCTTTTGCGTAAAGCTTTTCAGCTTCACATAGGTTCACCTGATAAAAGGAAAGGGGCGAAAGCCTCACCCGCACACCCCTGATTATGTCCTCTATATGGCCTTTCCCATACAATATGTAGTATTTGTCGCCCAAAACCACATTGGTGTCGCCCGTGTTTATATTCACTGCGACGCTTTTTATCTGCGGCATTTTCGCAAGGGCGCTTACCAATGCGCCGCCGTCGTCAAGCCTTTTGCCGTTGATGACGGCGGTGACCATGATTTCGCCCGTGGCGAAGCCCTTTCTTATGCAGATATGGCGCAAAAGCCCGGCATTTGTTGCCTCGTCGTACAGGCTAACGCCGTTTTTTATTATCCAATCCTCAAAAATACTTAAAATACCCGCGAATTCCGCAGGCTGGAGCAGGCAGTCGCGGCAATTGGCCACCCTGTGGCTTTTTTCCGCGAAAAGCCCGATTTCCGGGCCGTTTTGGCCTTTTCTGACGGGGTATTGCGCCTTGTTGCGGTAGCGGTAAATGTTGCCGGCGGGTATTATGGGTTCAAGATTAATATTGTCTATGTTAAAATGACCTATCCTCGAAAAAGCGTCAATGACGCGCTGTTCCTTTATTTTCAGCTGTTCATCGTATGAAATATGCCGAAACGCGCAGCCGCCGCAGCGCAGAAAAACCGGGCAATCCGGCTTGGCCCGCCCGCGGGACGGGGTTATTATCCGTTTGATTATCCCCACTGCATAAGTTTTTTTCGTCAGGATGATATGCGCCTCGATAACGTCCCCGACGGCGGTATTCCCCACAAAAACCGCCATGCCTTCATAATG
>WREG01000086.1 GCA_009779455.1 Oscillospiraceae bacterium | reverse complement strand
CGATACCTGCGTTTACGGCGGCAAGGTCACTGTTAAAAAAGCCGAGGGCGCAAATATTAATGTCGATAAAGTAACCCCGTTTGAATTGATTGTAAAACCGGTTGCGCAAGATCTTTTAAGCGGTATTAACAACTGGGAAAACGACCCGGCAAAAAGGGATTATGAAATCAGGGAATTTAATAAAGGCGTAAAGATTGATGATGAAAATTATAGGCTTAAACAATTCCTGCCGCGATCCGGAAAAGATAAATTAAGCGAGCTTGACCCCGCAGGGGTCGCGGAAGCGAAATATACGCCAAACGCCGATGGAACGGCTGAAATAGTAATTAAATTAAAACAAGAAGATCTGCACGACCTTTCAGTTCCCAAATATCATTCTCAGGCGACAGATTTCCTTGAAATATCCAACGATGATTTAGACCCGTTTGTTTTCAACGGAGGCACGCTTAGATATGTAGGCGCGACCATAACGGCTAAAGTTAATAAAGACGGATACCTAACTAAATATGACGCTGATATTCCCGCTAAAGTTATTGATGGGAAATTTGCCGTTACAATCGCAGGTAAAAATTATGATGCTCTCACAGGGCAATTAAGCGGTTTTTGGAAGACAGACCTTCAATTCATATACAGCTGATATTGATTTATAAAAGAGCCGGCGCGTAAATTTTAACGGTAATAAATTTATACGCCGGCTCTTTTAAACGGGATTTAATATGAGGGCTTGATAATGGGAAGTATAATTAAAAGGGCAACAGCTGCGGGCGCGTGTCTGATCCTGTTGTTTGCGGCGGTTTTTTTCACCGCATCGGCCGAGGGCTATAAAATAGGCGACGTGAACAATGACGGCGTGGTCGACGCTATGGACGCGAGGCTGGTGCTGCGGCACACAGCCAAACTCGAAACGCTGGCGGGCAGCGCGCTGAAAGCCGCCGATGTAAACGGCGACGGCGCTGCCGACGCTTCGGACGCCCGTATAATATTGCGGGCTGTCGCCGGTTTGGAGGCTTTGCCCGAAAGGGAAGATGAAACGGAACCCGCGGCCGCCCCAAAAACAACAGAACCCTCTAAAACGGCGCCCGGCTCCAATTCGCCCGCAAGGCGCCCGGCCCCCGAAAAAAAGCCCGTACCCAAAACCATCCCCGAAATTGTCGCCGCGTATAACGAAACAGCGAAAAATACCGCCGGATATGAAGGCAAAGTTAAAGTGACAAAAGCCGAAGGCGGCGAGTTTAAAGTCACCAAAATAAAACCGGATATATTGAAGCCTCTGATAGGGAACTTTGATGCCGGCAGTTGGCCGGGAGAGCCTATAGTCAAAAAATTTGATAATGGCAAATGTGTTGAAGATGAAAACATGACCCTCGGTAAATTCATGTCGCCGCAAGAAAATGAAAAGATGATGGAATTGGTGCCGGAAGGCATAGTGAAAGCCTCGTATGTCCTTAATAAAGACGGATCGGCGACGATAACGGTTAAATCAAAGGAAGAAATAGTTGATGATTTTTTGAATGACCCCGATTTCCAAGACCAATTAAAGGAAATGATGGGCGACCTTCCCGAAGATATTGTCATGAACGGAAAAATGATTTCTCCGGGCGCCGAAATAAAAGCGGAGGTAAACAAAGCGGGGCGTTTTACCAAATACGCATTGCATATCCCCGTAACATTTGAATGCGTTTTCAATTATGAGGGGATTGATATAAGCATGGAAATCGCGTTTAGCAGTTCCTTGCGGACCGAGTGCGGTTTCGTATACTGATGCAACGGAAGATTCAATATTTTAGCGGCGACGGCAGGTAAATTCTATCCGCCGCCGTATGTAAGTAAAGGTAAAGGGGAAGAGAAATGAAAGGGAAAATATACAAAATCGTAATACCCGCGCTTTTAGGCGTTGTTTTATTGATGACGATGCCTATAGGCGAAAGTTTTATAAGCAGAAACGTTGCTGAAACGACCGAAGAAGAATCGACGGCAAGGAACGGTTCTTCCGCAACCAATCCGATCGAAAACGTAAATACAGCCCCGCGCACTACTGACCCGGATATACCGCAAGGAACCTCGCCGCACCAGCCGGTACCGGGTACGACAGCCGGGTACGATCCGTATATAAACCCCAATTTGCCGACTAATTATAATCCGCCGCCGGTTTCGGTTGAAACCCCGACCATTGGCGGCGAGCCTCAAACCGCAGAACAGCCTGCACAGCCCGCGGATGCGCCCCCGGCTGACAAAAGTCCGTTAAATATGCAGGGCGAGGAGCTGCTCAATTATTTCAATAATGCGGTAAATCCAATGAAAACGGAAAGACCGGGCTATATAAAAGCGAAAACGACCAAAACTGACGGTATAAAATTATCGAACACCCTTGCTGACAGCGCGATAAATTTAGTAAAAAGCTTAGTGCTCTCCGAAGAAACTGAAGAAACCCCCGTACAGAAGGGTACGTCAGGCGACGGCGTAATGTCACCTGACGGCAGAAATTATGTGTCGCAGCTGACAATGGCTGATTTAAAACCGAACGGAATAAATGTAAAAGAAGAAAACGGCAATTACGTTATAACGGTTAATGTTATCGACATTCCTGACATTCCCACGCAGGAAAGGATTTATGTAAAGATATTTGAATTTTTAACCGTTGACGCCGTTTTGAATGAACACGCGCCGAAAGTCGCCAACGCACAGGTCGAAAGAGAGAATATCGGGCTGGATTATTCAGATTGTTACGCAAAAGCCGAGATAAACAAAGAAGGCAGAGTAATATATTACGAAACTTATGTGAAAGCTAAAATGATGTTGAAAGACGCTAAAATGAAGGTAGCGGTTATACCGATAAACTCTGACGTGGACGTTGTTCTCATAAGCACCACGACATATAGGGATTTTATATGGTAAACGGATGTTAGGATTACGGCCGTATGAAAGTTGATAAAAAAATAAAAGCAATATTGCTAATATTAACGGCGGGCGTGTGTTTGATAACGTCCGCCTGTGTAAAAAGCGGCGCCCCGGGCGGAACGGAAGCGGCGGAAAGCGCATCTGTGACGGCGGCAATAGCGGCGGAAACAAGCGGTTTCGATTTGACATCCGCGCCTCAACCCGAAAATTCCCTGCCCGCTGCCACTATTGGACAAGCCCCGTCAACATCAGCGTTAAATATCACTGCAACCCCGATAATCCCTCAGGATACCGCAATTCAAATCACAGCAACCGAAACGGCAACGGAAGAACCGTCTGCGGCAGTACTTGATATGACAAAAGATCAGCTTTTATCCTATTTCAACGAGTGTTTAAACAGGATAAAAACCGAAAAGCCGGGGTTTACGAAATCCTCCCTTATGAAGCTGAACGATTTGAAAATTTCCGCAAATTTGCCCCAGGCGATGGTAGACGCGGCGCTTTATAAAATTTTTAAGCGCGCCCCGGACACTGTAACCGTGGAAAAAGGGAGTGCGGCGGAAGGGGTAATGCCCGTCGTCGGCAAAAATTACGTGTCCGCCCTTGAAACCGGCGATATAAAAGACATATCAGTCGCTTTGGACGAAGCAAACGGGGGAAATTACATTATTACGGTATTGATAAAAGACCCGGCAGGCACGGGCAGCCCCTACGACAAAATTTTCGACTATATGACCCTTAATAAAATGAACGGTTACATCGAACAAATCGAAGACGCGTATGTAGCTTCTGGAAGCGTCAGTTTAAGCCATTATGACAGCCGCGCCGAAATCGCCGTCGATAAAGACGGGCATATCATGAAATATACCCAAACAATAAACGGCTCGGCAAAAATAAAACAAGCCGAGCTTATGACATTCACAGCCGACTGGGAATTTTTCGGGACGACGGAAGTGATTTTTTCCGGCTTCATATGGTAAAATAATAATTCATGATTCATAATGCATAATTCATAATTAATTGACAAAGAGGTAAGCCTTTATTATCATGAAAGAGAATATTGTAAAAGATAAAAGCAAGCTGTTTGCTGTTCGCATAGTAAAATTATATCAATATTTATGCAGTGAAAAAAAAAGAATTTATATTGTCAAAACAATTGCCCCGCAGTGGAACAAGTGTAGGTGCGAATGTAAAAGAAGCACTTCGCGGGCAAAGTGATTTAGATTTTGCGGCAAAGATGAACATCGCTTTAAAAGAAATATCAGAAACAGAATATTGGCTTGAAATTCTTTACGAGACTGGTTATTTGGATGAAAAACAATGGAGAAGCATATATAAAGATTGCCAGGAACTAATAAGAATTTTACATAGCATAGTTAAAACAAAATACGAAAACATTAAAAATTCATGATTCATAATTATTGACGGGAATTTAAAATATTTTTATCATGTTTAATATGCAGTATAATAAAAAATAAAAAGGTTCTTTTTTTGTCAATTAATTATGCATTATGAATTATGCATTATGAATTAACAAAGGCATCAGCCAATAAAACCCCGCCCCCGCCGCCCCTGCGGCGAGCATGATATAAACCGGCTTCACTTTCCATTTGATTATAACAAAAATGGAAAGTGAAAATAATATAAGCGGGAAAACGTCAAGCCGTACGTCGCTTTTCGGCAAAAAACCCGACAATGCCAGCGCGGGCAGGAAGATTGACGCGGCTGCGGCTGCGATAAGCGCTATAACGCACGGCCTCAGCCCCCACATAAAGCCGTCAAGGGCTTTCATGCCCTTAAATTTTTTATAAATCAGCGCCAAAACAAGGCAGATTACCACCGACGGCATTATACAGCCCAAAGTGCAGATCACCGCGCCGCCGAAGCCCAAAAGCCGCATCCCCGTGAAAGCGGCGACGTTGACCGCTATAGGCCCCGGGGTCATCTCCGATATAACGATTATATCGCTCAGCTCCTGCAAGGTGAGCCAACCGTTTTGCTCCGCGATATACTCTTTTATCAGCGGCATGGCGGAATACCCGCCGCCGAAGGTGAAAAGGCCGACCTTGAAAAAATTTAAAAACAATTGCAGATATATCATTCTTTGGTTTTCCTTAAATAAATAATATTGTATATAATCCCGACAATACCCGAAAACAGCAGCACTGCAATAATATTTATTTTAAAGAAATATACAGCGGCGAAAGCGGCAGGGATAATAAGCATCTGAACAACAGATTTTTCTTTCAATATGTTTTTTAAGTATTTCAGCAAAACGTCGGTTATTATTGCCGCCAGGCCTATCTGAAACCCTTTAAAAACGGCGTCAACAACAGGATTCCCTTTGATTTGGTTATATACAAGGACTACGGCGGTATTTATCAAAACAGGCGGGAGGACGGTGCCGAGGGCCGCCAGCAACGCGCCCGGCGTGCCAAAAAGCCTGTGGCCCAGCAAAACAGCGGTGTTGACGGCGATAGGCCCCGGGGCTGAAGTCCCGATGGCGACAAGGTCGAGCATATCGTCCTCGCTCAGCCATTTAAGCTCATCCACAAATCTGCGCCTCATAAGCGGCACGATGACGTACCCCCCGCCGAAAGTCAAAGCGCTTATCATAAATGTGGAAATGAAGAGCTTGAAATATAATTTTTTATCCTTTGATTTCATGGACATATTATAAATCAATAAAACAATAAAGTCAATAATAGAAAATCTTTATATTATATTGACAATTAATTTTCAATTAATAAAAACGGGGGTCTTATTTTGGCAAGCGAAAAATTAACAAACCTGGGGAACATGGCAAAGCGCGCAATCGGAATCGAAGGGAAAACCAAGGAAACCCTTTTCCCGATGATGGCCTACAGCGTGTCGCACATAGGCGACGCGGGGTCGGTGCAGGCAATGAACACCCACATGAAGCCGTTCATGATATACATAGTGGGGCTTTCGGAGGGGCAGTATTCGTTTCTGCTCTTTTTGAGGAGCATATGGGACGCTATAATCGACCCGTTCATCGGCTTTTTCGCCGACAGGACCCGTTCGCGCTTCGGCAAGCACAGGATTTACATAATTATCTCCGCGGTCCCTTACGGCTTGGCGTTTTTAATGCGCTGGGACCCTTTCGGCATGGTGAAGAACAGCAGCGTTTCCAAGATAATGTGGTATTATTTCTTCGCGCTGTTTTTTTACGCCACATTTGAAAGCCTGTATTCCATAACCCACAAATCCATGCTGCCCGCTATCGCGCCCGGCTATTTCGAGCGGACGCAGTACACCTCAATGACCTATATATTCAACGGGATAGGCCAGGCCCCCGCTCAGGTCATCTCTTCCGCCATTGTCGGGATAAGGGTCACGCAGGAATACACGGAGGCACTCCATCCCACGATATTAAAACTGATGATACCAATGAGCATCGTTTTGACCGTCACAATACTGATATGCGGGATAACTACCAAACAGCCGAGTTCAAAAAACGAGGTTTTCCCCGAGGCCGATATGTTTCTGTTCTTTAGGCAGCTGAGGCAGATATTCAGGAACAAAGCGTTCAGGCAGTGTTTTATGATGAGCTTCCTTTACCTTTTCGGCTCGTCTTTTACAGGCAATTCAAGCATACATTTCCTGAAACTCGTGGCGAACCGCTGGGATATGCGGAGCCAATTGCAGCTGGCGGCCGGCATGGAGGCGGCGGCGTTCATACCGAATTATATACTGACAAAAAAATACGGCAAGCAAAAATGCGCCGAGATAACGACCCCCCTGCTTTTTGCCAGCATATTGCTGAGCCTTGTCATCAAATCAAAGGACAAGACAAGCGTCCCGGGGCTTATGACAGCGTTTCTTTTCATGCGCGAAATATTTAACGTGGTGGGCTATTCCGGTTTCGGGTTCACGACAAGCAATATCTTCCCGGACGTCACGGACGTTGACGAAATGATAACGGGGCAGCGCAACGAATCCATGATAACGGCGTTCAGGTCGTTCATCACAACAATGACCGGCGGTGTCATGACTTATATCGTCGGGATGATCCTTGAGTGGTTCGGCGTGACGGACACCACGGCGCAGGAGCCGCATTTTACCGCTAGGTCCTATAATATCCACCCGTCCCTGACCACGACTTTCGGCCTGCGCCTTTCCACAGGGGTGATACCGTTTATTTTCACGTTTTTCGCCATACGCCAGCTCAGGAAATACAAAATGACAAAGCAGGACCACGAGCTTTTGCAGAAGGTCATCAAAGATAAAAAGGAAAACGGCTTCGCGGAAGCAAGCGCTGACGAGAAAGCGGTCCTTGAAAGCATCGCCGGGCAGAAGTGGGATGATATGTGGATCGGAACGGCGAACGCCGCAGGTGTCAGGGAACAGGAAGCAGGAGCCGGGAATTAGGATTTTAAATTTGGAGGGGAGCTTTGTTATGCGCGTTACGACGCCTTATTATATAAATAAACAAAAGCATAATAAAGCGTTTATTTATGCGTTATTAATATTATTTATCACAGTTTTCTTATTTAACACAATTTTTTTCAGAGCCGCAGTGAAGCACGAACATAATTACATGAAAAATGTTGGGAATTGCTTGGCCTGCGCTTATATACAAAGCATGAAGAACCGGTTCGAGCATATAAATACGGCTATTTATGATATGAACAGCAACGCATATAAAAACTTTCCGATTATAAATTTACCAGATAAGCTTGCCTGTCTGAAACATCAGACGCTCGTAAGTTCAAAAATCCGGATAGATAATTAAGGCAACCCCTAAAAACCCCGTTTCGCGTCTATGCGGCTAAAATCCCGCAGACCTTTGTCATCCCCCTTGCCTTACGACAATAAGGCTTCGTCGTCTTTCGCGGTCTGCGAAATTTTATCTCGCATAACCATTGAAGAAGGTTTTTGGAGGTTGCCTTAAATAACCGCCGAAAATATTAT
>WREG01000085.1 GCA_009779455.1 Oscillospiraceae bacterium | reverse complement strand
ATGGGGCAAGCTGCCGCAACCCCGGATGGACAGTTATGTTTTTTGCTTGTCGGTGATTTAAGCTTTTTCTATGACATGAATTCTATATGGAATAAAAATCTAAGAGGTAATATACGGATAATGTTGAACAATGACAGCGGAGCGGGTTTATTAAGGCATTTTAAAAGCAACGCGGTCACACAGTCTCACGGCGCGGTCGCTGAAGGATGGGTTAAATCACTCGGTTTCACGTATTTATCCGCAAAAAACAAACGAGAATTCGATGATAACCTTAAGCATTTTATATCCCGCGATATAAAAGAGCCTATGTTTTTTGAAATTTTTTCTTAATACTCTTAATTCCGGAATATTTTAAGGAATGTGTAAGCGAATGGAAAAACGGCAATTTAAAAATACTAGTGAAATGATATCTTTGTTGGGTTTTGGCTCTCTGCGTCCTCCGAGAAAAAATGGTAAGCCTGATATTGATTTATTCGCCAACATGGTTGATTATGCTTTAAATAACGGTGTTAATTATTTTGACACCGCTTATGGATATTTAGGCGGAAAAGCTGAAATCCTTTTTGGTGATATTTTAAAAAATTATCCGCGTGAACAATATAATATCGCTACAAAAATGCCGATGTATAATATTAAAACCACTACAGAGCTTGATGAAATTTTCCAACTCCAATTAAAACGTTTAAATACTGATTATATTGATTATTATCTATTTCACGCTGTAAAATCTTCAAATTGGGGAAATTTTAAAAAATCTGAATTATATGATTTTTTATTAAAGAAAAAGAAGGACGGGATAATCCGATATATTGGTTTTTCTTTTCACGACAAACCTGGATTGCTTTCTGAGGTAGCTGATGAATATGACTGGGATTTCGCGCAAATCCAGCTTAACTATATGGACTGGACGTTTCAAAATGCTGAAGAACAGTATAATATTTTAAAAAGAAGGTCGCTTCCTATTATCGTAATGGAACCCTTGCGCGGTGGCGGGCTTGCTTCGTTATGCGATAAATCAATTGAAATTTTTAAAAAAGCAGATGCTGAGGCGAGCGCTGCTTCATGGGGGCTTCGTTATGCCGCCTCTTTCCCGGAAATCGTCTGTGTTTTAAGCGGTATGTCAAACATGGAACAGGTAACAGACAATATTAAAACATTTCAAAATTTCATACCTATAAGCGCGGCGGAACAAGAAGTAATACAAAATGCGCTTAATTCTTATCTTGAAGTAACGGCGATTCCCTGCACAGGCTGCGGTTATTGCCTTGATTGTCCTAAAAATATTGACATACCGTCGTTTTTTTCAATATATAATATTTTAATGCAAAAAGGCGAAGTTGCCGACAAAACAGCAATATCAAATTTTTTATTAAATTACAATATTATACCTTCTACCAGAAGTATAAATTTATGTTCAAAATGCGGATTATGCAAAAAGCAATGCCCACAATATATAGATATTCCTGTTGAATTACAAAAAATATCAAATACTTATAGAAAATTAAAAGAAGGGAAGAAACCAAATATGAATAATAATCTATCTGCAAATCTTTTAAATTTTTGTTGCGATAATGTTCCGGAGAAAATGATTATCCGTGAAAATTTTTGGAAAATGCGTAATTTGTCTTGGAACAATTATGTTGAATTTATAAGGATAAAGCAACATTGCATTAAGCCGCCTGCACCTAACGAAAATAGATGGGTTTATATCCCGTTAGCGCAACCGCTTAAAATAAATGAAAAATATATTCTTGAATTAAAAATAAAATTTACACATAAAACTACAACTGCGTTGTTTGTTTGTAATGATAAATCTAAACCGCAACTTTTACCAAAAATCGAAATAAACCCTGACGAATGGCAGACGTTTAATTTAGAATTTGTTCCCGATTCGAATGATTATATATATTTATGTTTTACCGCGACAGACTTTCCTATAGCAGGGAGCGCTTTGCAAATTGAAAATATTATTGTTTCACAAAAACAAAACGGATAACGCTTTAAGAAAAATTCTCATAAATAAAGGAACAAAAAAATGTACGATTATTTAATAGCGGGATCTGGGCTTTACGGCAGCATTTTCGCGTATGAGGCCGGGAAGCGCGGCAAAAAATGCCTTGTGATAGACAAACGGCCGCATATAGGCGGGAACGCCTACACCGAGGAACAGGGCGGCATAAACGTGCACAAATACGGAGCGCACATATTCCACACCTCCAGCAAAGAGGTCTGGGATTATATGAACGGGTTCGCGGACTTCAACCACTACGTCAACTCCCCCGTCGCCGTCTACCATGACGAGCTTTACAACCTGCCCTTCAATATGAACACCTTCAGCCGCCTTTGGGGGATCAAAACGCCCGCCGAGGCGAAGGCCAAAATAAACGGGCAGATAGCGGAATTGAACATCGGCGAGCCGAAGAACCTTGAGGAGCAGGCGCTGAAGCTGGTAGGCAGGGACATCTACGAAAAGCTCATCAAGGAATACACGGAAAAGCAATGGGGGCGGCCCTGCGCGGAGCTTCCGGCGTTTATCATAAGACGCTTGCCTGTGCGCTTTACCTACGACAACAACTATTTCAACGACAGGTATCAGGGCATCCCAATTGGAGGCTATACGCGCATTATCGAAAAAATGCTTGAAAAAGCCGACGTCCGTACGGGCACGGATTATTTTGAGCTTATAAAAGAGCAGCCCGGCATAGCGAAAAAGACCTTATACACCGGGCTGATAGACGAGTTTTACGGCTATTCCCTGGGCGAGCTTGAATACCGTTCCGTAAGGTTCGAGGAGGAGCGGCTCGACACGGATAATTACCAGGGGAACGCCGTGGTCAACTACACGTCAAAGGAAGTCCCCTATACGCGCATAATCGAGTTCAAGCACTTTGAATTCGGCGCCCAGCCCGCGACGGTGATAGCGAAAGAATATTCGTCGGAATGGAAAAAGGGCGACGAGCCTTATTACCCCGTAAACAACGACAAAAACAACGCCCTGTTTGAAAAATACAAGGCGCTGGCGGCAGGAGAAGAAAACGTGATTTTCGGCGGCAGGCTGGCGGATTACAAATACTACGATATGGATAAGACCGCGGAAGCGGCGCTTGCCGCGGCACGGCAGGAAATGTAAAACCCGCATATTTCGCTACTGCTTCAGCAGCATAAATGCCTTAGGGCTTTATTGACAAACCCAACGGCAAAAAACACCAAAAACGCGGCTAGGTTCACAACGACAATGCTGGCCCCGGCGGGCGTATCCCAAGCGTATGAAACAACAAGGCCGATTATAAAACAGACTGCCGATAAACCGGCGGAGCATATTACAACCCCCTTAAAGCTTTTAAAGACGCGCATGGATGTCAGCGCGGGGAAAATGATAAGGCTTGATATCAGCATGGCCCCCATCATCCTCATGCCCACAACTATAACCAGAGCGGTCAGCAGCGCTATGAGCATATTATACAGCCCCGTTTTAGTCCCCGTCGCCTTCGCGAATTTTTCATCAAAGGTAACGGCATAAATTTTGTTGTAAAAAAGCACATAAAGGGTCAATACCACAGCGGAAACGGCCACGCTTAAATACAAGTCGCCCGTTTTCATGGCCAAAATGCTGCCGAACATATAATTGAACAGGTCTGCGGGCATCCCTTTGGCTTTCGCGACGATGATAACCCCGACCGCCAGGGCGCTGCTTGATATGAGCGCTATGGCGGCGTCGCCTTTTATTTTGCTGTTTTCGCTTAAACGCAGAAGCAGGAACGCCGCAAGCAAAACAAGCGGGATCGAAACCTGAAGCGGCGCCACGTTGAACGCAAGCGCTATGGCCAGCGTGCCGAAGCCCACGTGGGAAAGCCCGTCGCCTATCATGGAATACCGTTTTAAAACGAGGCTGACGCCGAGCAGGGCGGCGCAAAGAGCGACCAGAACGCCTACAATCAGCGCCCTCACGACAAACGGCATTGACAACATTTCGTTAACCATATCAAGCATCCGCGGCCCCCCCAACAATCTTTTTATAAACAGGCGACGCGAGATAGTCTTTTTTTTTACCGTAAAACAGGGGCGAGGTCTGCATATGCAGGATTTTCCCCGCGTATTTAACGGCGCTTGCCATATCGTGGGAAATCATTACAATAGCAGCGCCGCTATTATTCAACTCCCCCAACAGGCCGTATAATTCATTTGCCATCACAGGGTCAAGGCCGCCGGCCGGTTCGTCAAGCAACAGGATTTTATCGGCAGAACACAGAGCCCGCGCCAAAAGCACGCGCTGCTGCTGCCCCCCAGACAAATCGCAGTATGATTTGCGGGCAAGCGGCTCTATATCAAGGCGTTTGATGTTATCCCTTACCCTCTGTCGGTCTTTGTTGGCGTGAAACGGCAGAACGCCCCGGCGGTTCGTGCAGCCTGACAGGATGACTTCCCGGACGCTTGTGGGAAAATCTTTCTGCACGGCCGTTTGTTGCGGTATAAACCCTATTTGGTTTTGTTTCAGCCCGTTATATGCCACACGGCCGCCGCTCGGCCTGATCAGCCCTAAAACCGTGTTCATCAAGGTGCTTTTGCCCGACCCGTTTTCACCTACAATGCAGAAGTAGTCGCCTTCGCAAACGTCAAAGCTGACGTCTTTTACCGCAAATCCGGAGTCATATTTTACGGAAACATTTTGAACGGAAATAATGCTGCCCATTAATTTAACCCCTTCTTCAAACTCTCAACATTATGTTTCATTAAATCAAGATAAGTGATGCCGTTATTAAAATCCGTGTTGCTGACATTGTGGCAGGAGTTCAGCAAAAGCGCTTCCGCGCCGGTCTGCTCGCTTATCGCCGCGGCGACGCTTTTATTGCTCAATTCAACATAATAAATATACGGTATATCTTCGCTTTTCACCGCATTTACAAGGTGTGTGATGGCTTTTGCCCCTGCGTCGGCCTGATCGCTGCATCCCGGGAATGCCGCCTCATAATCAAGGCCGTAAGCGTTTACGAAATATAAAAACGGGAATTTGTCTGCGACTATTATCTTATCGCGTTTAGCGTTCGCAACAGCATCGGCGATCTCCGCATCAACAGCTTTCAGATCATCCTGATATTTTTTAGCGTTTGCCTTATAAGTATCGGCGTTTTCGGCGTCTTTTTCGCAAATCCCGTCGCAGATAACATCAATCAGCTTTATTGCGTTTTTAGGCGAAGTCCAGATATGCTCGTCATATTCAAGCTCATCGCCGTCGCCCGCGTCATATTCCGCAACCTCCATACCTTCTTTTATTTCTTCTTCAAGCATATCTATATGGTCTATTAAACGGATAATTATCATTTTTGACGTATCCAAAGAGTCCAGCAGCCTGTCCTCCACCCATATGTCGCTTTCGCCGCCTATAAAAATAAACACGTCCGCTTTTTGGGCTTTAACCATATCCGAAGGGGACGGGTCAAACGAATGAACAGAAGATCCCGGCTGGATGAGCAGCTGCACATTCGCTTTATCCCCGACAATTGCCCTCGCGAAGTCATATTCGGGGAAAATAGTTGCCACAATATTTATTTTTTTGTCGTCACCCTGTTCAAGTTTCGCTGAACAGCCGGATAAAACGCTTGTCAGGAGAATAATGAAAAGGATAATTGCCGATAATTTTTTCATGCGTTTAAAAACCCCCGAAAACAACTTGTTTTAACTTTTTATGATGTGCAGCTTTTGCATAACCCGTATAAAACGGTTTTCAGATTGTCAAGCTTAAATTGATGCTCCTTGCGGACATGAACGCTTAGTTCCGAGACGAAATTGCAGTCCGCGTCAATGATTTTGCCGCATCCTGTGCAAAGCAAATGGCAGCTGTTGCCGTTTGAGCTGTCCATATATTGATAATACGCGCCTTTTCCGTCCGGTATATCCACTTTAATGACGGCTTTTTTTTTGGCTAAATAATCAAGGTTCCGGTACACCGTTGTTTTTCCCACGCTGCCGGACAAATCGTTTGCCATCATTTCGGCTGTCAGCGGCCTGCCGCTGTTTTTTGCAAGATAAGATAAAATTGTCTCGCGCTGTTTTGTGTTGTAGTTGCACCGTCCGGCCATCAATATGACTGTCCTTTCCAATTTGAAAACGATTGCCGAATTCAATTATAATCATTCTGATACAAAAAGTCAAGCAAAAGTTTTTTTTGCCTGACTTTTATATATTCCGTGAGGGGATGCCTATCCGCCGGCCGTTTCATACGTCCAGTCGATAATGCCGCCGAAATCATAAACGTTTGTATATCCCATATCGATCAGATCATAAGCGGCGTTTGCGCTTCTCCGCCCGCTCCGGCAATAAACCAATATCAAAGCGTCCTTGTCCGGCAGCTCGGCTTCGGCGCGGCCTTTTATTTCATAATCGGGGATGAGGACGGCGCCTTCTATACGGCTTTCTTTAAATTCCTCATCGGTTCTGACATCCAATAAAATATAAGGCCTGCTTTCATCCATTATAGCTTTGGCCTGTTCGGCGGATATTTTTTTATACTTGTCAATATAAAAATCAGATTCTGATACTTTAATCGAGGTTAAGGACGCTTCGTTTTCATTGCCCGCCGTATTTTGCGCCCCGCAGGAGCAAAACAGGCATAAAAATATCATTAAAATAAAAATTGATAAGCGTTTCATTATTTATTTCCTTTACGTCAATATAAGGCAACCTCTAAAAACCTCAACTTTTGAGGTTCAAACGTAGGGTAAAGCTTGAAAATTCAATGTTTAATTTTATTAAAACAGGGTAAATAGAGGTTGCCTTAACGCGGCGGCTATGCAATGTGTGTTTTTAAACTATTTCAGCGATTTTAGCAAAGAATTCCTCTTTGGTGTCGCATACGGTAAATTCGCCGTTCAAAAAGCCGTAAACCTTGCCTTCAAGAGCCGGGTTTTTGCCCAGGCATTTGCCTATGCAGCCGGTGGTGTGGTCTTTGACCTTGACCATGCCTTTCAGCTCTGTCACGTCAAAGCCCGAACATTTTTTGCATACGCGCACCTTTTTTGCTTCCGCCATTTTCACGCCTCCATTCTTTTTTATTTTGTTGCTTAAGCAAATTTATCATAGCATACAAATGTTCTATTGTCAATAACAAATAAAAATATTTTTTAATATATTTTAAGCATTTCAAGTGAATTATCCAGCTGTTTTTCCGAGATTCCGTTATTGAACATCGCGGTCCTGCACTTTTCAAAAATAGTCCTATTATCCTGCGCCAGTTTTTGCCGTCCTTTTTTGCCAATCTTTGAAATCGCCTTTTTGTCCAATGCAAGCCCCGGGAGAATCTTTGTGCCGGCCGCAAAGTGGCATGGCGTAAAACCGTATATACTTGCCAATCCCATGCTGTCAGGTTTATGTTCGGCCAACCCGTATTTATAATCGGTATGCGAATCGAGGTCAACAAATTGGAATCCTGCCGTACCGTCATAGAAAAAATTGCTTTTCCCCATAAAATCTATCAGGATATCGCTGTCGAGCAAAACGATAATGTCGCTTATAAATTTGTCAAAATGTTTTTGCGGCGCTTTCGATATAAAATCCGTTCTGGAAAGGATGTATTCTTCCGCGTCAATATCGCTTGACAAATATGCGCCGCCGGGATTTTTTTGCGCCCATGCATAATATTTAGTCATAACCGCGTCGTCATAAAGCTCTTCCCCCTTTGCCCTTGGCTGAAATATATACCCGGTTCCGTTTTCACTGCCCGGGTCATAGCAATAGCCCAAAATAGGCACGATGGCGATGCTTTGTTCGAATAATGCCATAAGGGTTTTTATCAATTCGTCAAAGTAAGCAAGGTCATCGTCACGCGTCGCGATGTTCCTTAATTTTATTTGCGATGTCGTCAGTACCGCATATTCCGTGGT
>WREG01000084.1 GCA_009779455.1 Oscillospiraceae bacterium | reverse complement strand
GAGGCCCATCGCGCCGAGCAGGAGGAACAAGGCTTTAACGCCCAGCGCGAAAACGATATTCTGCCGGACGATGCGTTTTGTGAAGCGCGCCGTCCTGACCGCTTCGGCCAATTTGGAAGGTTCATCGGTCATCAGCACAACGTCGGCGGCCTCTATCGCCGCGTCGGAGCCGAGGCCGCCCATCGCCACGCCCACGTCGGCCATCGCCAAAACAGGCGCGTCGTTGATGCCGTCGCCCACAAAGGCGAGCTTGCCCTTGCCGCGTTTTTGCCCATTCAGGGTTTCTAAAACCTCCACTTTTTGTGCGGGCAGAAGACCGCCGTATACCTCGTCTATCCCCAATTCTTCCGCAACCGCTCCGGCGATTTTCGGGTCGTCGCCTGTCAGCATTACGGTTTTTTGGACGCCTTTTTCTTTTAAAGCGGCAACAGCGCGTTTGGAATCCGGCTTGATTTCATCGGATATTATAATGCATCCCGCATATTCGCCGTCCTCTGACACATATACCTTCGTGCCGTTGCCCGGAGCTTCATCCAACGGGATCCCCATCCGTTCCGTCAATTTTTTGTTCCCGGCTAAAATGGTTTTCCCGCCCATATTGACCCGGACGCCCTGCCCCGCCATCTCCTCATATTCCGATAGCGCGTTTTTGTCAATTTCTTTGCCGTAAGCGTTTTTTATGGAGAGGGCGATCGGATGGCCGGAAAAAGCCTCGGCATATGCAGCCAGTTCCAGCGCTTCATTTTCGGTTCTGTTAGCCGAAGGTAAGATATTTATAACATTGAAAACGCCTTTTGTCAATGTCCCGGTTTTGTCGAATACCGCGATATCGAGGTTCCCCAGCGCCTCCAGATAATTGCCGCCCTTTACCAAAACGCCCTTTTTGGACGCGCCGCCGATGCCGCCGAAAAAGCTCAGAGGGATAGAAACTACAAGGGCGCATGGGCAGGAAATCACGAGGAAAATAAGCCCCCGGTTCACCCATTCAGCCCACATCCCGCCAATAGAAAGCGGCGGTATAACGGCGATAAGCGCCGCCAGCCCCACAACTATGGGGGTATAATAACGGGAAAAAGCGGTTATAAAATTTTCTGCGGGCGCTTTTTTCGCGCTTGAATTTTCCACGAGGTCAATTATTTTCGCCGCCGTGGATTCGCCGAAGTTTTTCGTCACTTCAACCGTCAAAACGCCGCTTAAATTTACACAGCCCGATAGAATTGTATCGGAAACGCCCGCTTTTCGCGGCACGGATTCGCCCGTCAGCGCCGCAGCGTTCAGCATGGACGCGCCTTCGGCGACAACGCCGTCCAGCGGGATTTTTTCACCGGGCTTGACTATAATCACGTCGCCTATATTGACCGTTTCGGGAGAAACGCGGACAATTTCGCCATCCCTTTTTAAATTAGCGTAATCTGGGCGGATATCCATCAGGTCGGCGATGGATTTTTTAGACCTGCGGACGGCCAGCTCCTGAAAATACTCCCCGACGCGGTAAAACAGCATGACCGCCGCCGCTTCGGGGTATTCGCCGATAGCAAACGCGCCTATTGTCGCGACAGCCATCAGGAAGTTCTCGTCGAAAACCCGCCCGCGCACGATATTTTTTGCCGCCTTTAATATTATTTCGCCGCCGAGGATAAGATAGCTCGCGATAAACGCGGCAAACGGGATATACCCGCCGCCTGGGAGTATTTGATTAAGCAAGATGCCGATACCGAAGATAAAAATACCTGTAATCAGCTTTATAATATGCTTTTTTCCGTCTTCATCCCGTTTTTTATGTGCCTCAGGTTTTGCTGAAACGTTTTCCGTATCAATAACAACAATACCCGGCTCGAATTTATGGGCCGCGTTTTCAATTAAACATAATATTTTTGGCACGTACCTGTCCGTAACCTCTATTTTTAACGTCGCGTTCATAAAATTTAAAGAAGCGGCGGCAACGCCCTCCAGTTTCCGCACGGAATCCTCAATCTTCGCCGCGCAGTTGGGGCACCCCAACCCCTGTAATATGTATGTTTTTGTCATAAATCCATTCCTCTCAACAATTGCTCAATCATTCAATTATGAAATAAAAAATATTTCTTCATTCTGCATTTTTACTTCTGCGTTATTTTTCCCGTATATGCTCAAACCCTTTTTCAAAAATATCTTTGACATGGCTGTCCGCGAGGGAATAATAGACCACCTTGCCCTGCTTGTCGTATTTTACAAGGTTGGAAAGGCGGAGGGATTTCAGCTGGTGCGAAATTGCGGATTTTGTCATGCCAAGCAGCACGGCAAGGTCGCAGACGCACATATCCTCCCGGGAAAGCGCCCATAAAACGCGGACGCGGGTCTGATCCGCGAACATCTTATATAAATTTGAAAGGTCGTAAAAGTCTTTGCCTTCCGGCATCGCGCCGCGCACCCTGCGGACAACGTCTTCATGTATGACCTCGCAGTCGCAAATTGCCTGCTCTTTCTTATCCATAGTCACCCTCCCATAACGTCAATGCTTTTAATTCCCGATTTCATAATTAGTTTTCTTAAAAATGAGTTATACATAAAAGGCGCTTTGAAGTATTTAAAAAGCAGTCTTACCCTCATCGGTATTGACCCCAGCCTGATTTTTAAAGAGGTGTTTTTACAGCCGGAATTAAGCGCGCCCGCAAGGAGGTACGCGCTGTTTAAAGCGTAGCTTATGCCCTCAAGCGAGGTCGGGCTGATAAACCCCGCCGCTTCCCCGATTAAAAACGCCTGCCCCCTCCCCACGCAGAAATCCCGTATCCCGCGCGGCATTGATATTAAACACGCTTCCGTTTTTACGGGTTCTCCCAAATTGAACCCCTGATTCTTTAATTTATTTTTTAGCATTTCAAATTTCTGCCTGCCGTTCTTTTTCTCAAAAGCCCCGCCCAAAATGAAATAGCCGTCCTTTGACGCGCTCCAGCAATATGAATCGGTGATGTCTTTGTCGAAAATACTGGAATAAAACGGGGCCTGATGCTTTTCCGCGAACCATTGCTGTATGGAGATATACCGCGCTATTTTTCTTTTTGGGAGAAGGGTTTTTCTTACAATTGAATTTGAGCCGTCCGCGCCGACAATATATTTGGCGCTTATTTTATGCGTAGTTTTATCCTGACGGTACGTAATTTCGTAAAAATCCCCGGACTTTTCAATATTCACGCAGGCCGCGCCGCTTTTTATATCGACGCTGTCCGGAATGAGCGACAAAAGCCACATATCAAATTTGTGCCGGTCAAGATTGATATAAAACCGCTGATAATACCTCAAAAGGTGTTGTTTTGAGTCAATGGTCTTTACGGCAAAAATCTGAGGGTCTACAAGGACTTCCTTTGGCAGTGTCAGGTTGAATTTCGACAGCGCTTTCTGCGCGTCCGGAGCCAAAAGGCCGCCGCAGGGCTTTTTAAACGAGCTGTCTGAATCGGATTTTTTGTCAATGGCAATTATTTTAAATTTTTTGTCAAGCAGCCGCGCAGCCGAAGCTCCCGCCGGGCCAAGCCCTATTATCGCAATGTCATAAATATTATTCATGTATAACCTTGCCTCTTCTGATGATTGCTCAATTATTCAACTGTTATAATTATATACCGATTCTTTTTATTTGTCAACAAATTGTTTTAAACTTTTAAACCACCTGAAAAACGAAGAAAATCAAAGAAAACATATTGTTTTATCAGGAATCCGCCCGAAATCAAAATAATTTGACCAAATTTGACCTTTGACATATCGGTTAAAGACCGATATAATAGCATCATAGGTCAAAGATAGTCAAAGGCAGGGTTTAGGGGTTAAAAGTTTGAAAAACTTTAAGTATACAATTGTTTTTCAAACCAGAAGTTTTGTCTTTTTGTTTTATATGGACAAAACGTTCCGTCTCGCAGAAAAAGGATGGTCATGTTTATGAAAATCAGCAATGAAATCGCGAATATATTGCTTGATATGCTTGACGCAAACGGGGATATTGAAATTAAGCGCAACGAGCTTGCGGGGCGGCTGGGATGCGTCCCCAGCCAGATAAATTACGTCCTCGCCTCCCGTTTCACCCCTGAGCAGGGCTATATAATCGAAAGCAGGCGGGGCGGCGGCGGGTATATAAGGATCAGGCGGGCAAACTATTCTCCAAACGCAGTATTTATGCACCTTGTAAATTCTGTGGGCAGTTCATTGGACGAAGGCGCGGCGAGGGCGAATATTTTGAACCTCCTGCACCAAAACTTTATATCGGAAGAAGCTGCAAAGCTCATATTGTCGGCAATATCCGAAAATACCCTGCGGTCATTGCCGCCCCAAATAAGGAATATAATAAGAAGCGACATATTCAAACAGATGATCCTGGCGCTGCTGGCCACAAATTAAATTATGGAAGGACAGATAACTATGATTTGCCAACATTGCGGAAAAAATGAAGCGACAACACATATAAGGAAAATAGTAAACGGCGAAACGGCCCTTTACCATCTTTGCGGGCCCTGCGCGGGGGCGCTCGGCTATAAAGACGTTTTTTCGGGGTTCGGGCTTGACCTTTCAAAAATGTTCGGCTCGTTTTTAAGCGACGGCCAAAAAGGAGGGCCCGCCGCAACTGCCCGCTGCGAAAAATGCGGCTCAAGCTTTGAAGACATAATGAAAAGCGGCAAAATCGGCTGCGCGGACTGTTACTCGCTGCATTACAACAAACTGCTGCCGTCTCTGCAGCGCATACACGGGAAAACGGTCCATGAGGGCAAGGTCTCGGCGGGCGCGGGAGAAGAAATAAAAAACGAACGCAGGATAACCGACCTCAAAGCCCTTTTAAGCAAAGCCGTTGAGGAACAAAATTTTGAACACGCCGCCAAGCTGCGGGACGAGATTCGAAGTCTCGAATTTTAGTGGTTAGAAAATGAAAAAGGAGCGTTATATATGGAACCGAATAAAAATTTTTCAAATACGCAATCAGATATAGTATTAAGCACAAGGATAAGGCTGGCGCGCAATTTAGCCGACTACCCTTTTCCCGTAAAACTTCCGCCCGAAGGAAGACGCGATGTAGTCGAGAAAGTAAGCAACGGCTTAAAAGACATACCGGGCTTAGACCTTAAACTTATAGATATGGGCAGCCTGTCCGATTATGAGGCCGTTTCGTTGGCCGAACGGCATCTTATAAGCCCGGAATTCGCCGGAATCCGCGACGGCAGGGCGCTTCTTTTGTCAAAGGACGGCAATATAAGCATAATGCTTTGCGAGGAAGACCATATAAGAATACAGGTAATCTATCCCGCGCTTGTCCTTGAGGAGGCTTACGGCGAGGCTTCCCGCATAGATGACATTTTTGATGAAAAGCTTAAAATCGCCTTCGACGAGCGCATCGGCTACCTTACACAATGCCCCACCAACTTAGGCACGGGGATGCGCGCTTCCGTCCTGCTCCATCTCCCCGCCCTCTCGAAATGCGGGCAGATATCCCGGCTCGCCAACACCGTATCAAAGCTGGGCCTTACGATAAGAGGCTCCTACGGCGAAGGCACGGGCGTAAACGGCGATATTTACCAGCTGAGCAATCAAATAACACTGGGAATAAGCGAAAAGGCCGCCCTGAACAATCTGAAATCAATAACAATGCAGCTCGCAACTCAGGAACGCGCGGCAAGGGAAGATCTTATCAAAAAAATCGAGGTAACCGACAAAATACACCGTTCCCTGGGCATACTTCAAAACGCGCGCACAATAAACACAGACGAGCTTATGGAGCTTCTGTCGTGGGTGCGCCTGGGCGCGGTGGCGGGGGAAATAAACATCGAGCCTGATATATTGACAAAGCTTTTCGTTGATTTGCAGCCGGCCACTATAAACGCATCAATCGGTATGGCGGCCGATATGAATAAGAGGGACATAATAAGGGCGGATATGGTTAGGAAAGCGCTATCTTAAATTCATAATGCAGAATGCAGAATGCAGAATTCATTATGAATTAAAAACGGAGGTTTTGATATGTTCAAGTTCACAGGTTTTACGGAAAAAACAAACTCGGCCCTGAATCACGCCGTCAGCGCGGCGGAGGATTTGGGCCACACATATATAGGAAGCGAGCATGTGCTTTTGGGGCTTTTAAAGGAAAGCGGCTCCGTGGCCGCAACTATCCTCGCGAACAGGAAGATAACCTTCCAGAAAATTGAAGACCTTATGAAAAGCGCCATAGGAATAGGCGTGCCGACATCCCTTTCGCCCGAGGATTTCACGCCCCGGTGCAAGCACGTGCTTGAAAATTCCGTCAATATCGCCCGTTCTCTGGGACTCCAGCTGGTCGGCACCGAACACGTCCTGCTGTCAATCATACGGGAAGGGCAGAGCGCCGCTATGCAGCTTCTATTAAAAACAGGCGCCTCGGCGACCGAGCTTTACGGCGATCTGAACAAAGCCGTTTCAGGCGAGAATTTTGACCCCCGGCCCGTGGGGAGCAGGCAAAAAGGCGGAGGAAGGTACGGCGGCGACGTTAAAACATTGAGCCAATACGGGCGGGACCTGACGGAACTCGCGGGAGAAGGCAAAATAGACCCCGTTATCGGCAGGCAGAACGAGATCGAGCGCGTGATCCAGATTTTAAGCAGGCGTACAAAAAACAACCCCTGCCTGATAGGCGAGCCGGGCGTGGGCAAAACCGCCATCGCCGAAGGGCTGGCGCTCAAAATCGCCGATAACGAGGTTCCCGAGCCGCTGAGGGACAAAAGGATATTCGCCCTTGACCTCACGGGAATGGTCGCGGGAACGAAATACAGGGGCGATTTTGAGGACAGGATAAAAAAAGCCATAGACGAGGTCACTGCGTCGGGGGATATCATACTTTTCCTTGATGAACTGCACACTCTCATAGGCGCGGGTGCTGCGGAAGGCGCGGTGGACGCCGCCAATATACTGAAGCCGTCCCTTTCCAAAGGGGATATCCAGCTTATAGGCGCGACCACTTTGGACGAATACCGCAAAAATATTGAAAAAGACGCCGCCCTTGAACGGCGTTTCCAGCCCGTTACGGTAGATGAGCCGAGCGAAGAGGAATCTGTCGGCATATTGAAGGGCCTGCGCGACAAATACGAAGCCCATCACAAGGTCCGCATAACCGACGACGCCATTATCGCGGCGGTAAAGCTGTCGGCACGGTATATAGGCGACCGCTTTTTGCCCGATAAAGCCATAGACCTCATAGACGAGGCCGCGTCAAGAGTGAGGCTGCTGGCCTATACCGCGCCGCCGGAGCTAAAAGCCCTCGAGGACCAGATAAAAGAGCTTTCCGATGAAAAAGCGTCGGCCATAAACTCCCAGGATTTCGAGCGCGCCGCTTCTTTAAGGGATAAGGGCAGGGAATTGTCGGAAAAACTGGCAAACGAAAAATCAAAGTGGGAGGAACAGCAGAGCAGGTTCACAGGCGAGGTCAACCCGGAGGAAATCGCGGGGATAATATCGTCATGGACGGGCATACCCGTAAAACAGCTCACCGCGGAGGAAAGCGAAAGGCTTTTGAATATGGAGGAAGAGATGCACAGACGAATTGTGGGCCAAAATGAAGCCGTAGCGGCCGTTTCTAAGGCCATAAGGCGCGGCAGGGTGGGCCTGCACGACCCGAAACGCCCCGTAGGCTCGTTTATATTCTTAGGCCCCACGGGCGTCGGCAAAACCGAGCTTTGCAAGACCCTCGCGAACACGCTTTTCGGCAATGAGGACGCCATGCTTCGGCTCGATATGTCCGAATATATGGAAAAGCACACCGTATCAAAGCTTATAGGATCCCCGCCGGGTTATGTGGGCTACGACGAAGGCGGCCAGCTTACGGAAAAGGTCAGGCGGCAGCCCTACAGCGTGGTTCTGTTCGACGAGATCGAAAAAGCCCACCCGGACGTGTTCAATATGCTGCTGCAG